>CAJUGE010000091.1 GCA_910586295.1 uncultured Bacilli bacterium
ATACTAATTATAGGTGTAATAATTATATCATTGTTGACATTTCACTTTTTAGGTAATAAAAAAGAAGATAGTATAAAAGATAATATAGATAGTGAAAATATATTAGCATATACGATAGATGGGACAACAGCAGTAGAAAAACCAACAAAAGAATCAGGATATATAGTAAATAAAATAGTATGTGATAATAGTTCGGATGTAATGTGGGATAATGATAACTGGAAAGTAGAATTAACAGATGTTAAAGGAAAAGACAGATGTATGGTAGATTTTACAAAGGACGAAAGTAGAGCTGGCTATCGTGTAACAGTGACATCAAATATGAATAATGCATTAGATAGTTTATCGAAAGCTACTACAGAGAATGGAACAGTAATAATATATTCAACATCAACAATAAAAAATGTAAGTGGATGTAATGGAAAAATAGAAGGAAATAAAGTAATAGTAAGTAATGTAACAGAAAATCAAACATGTAATATAACAATGCTCTAACTTTAGCAAATGCTATAAAGGTGGCGTATCCAAAGTAGTGGAGCAAGACCAAATTTTAATGGTGCATATACGATAACAGCACTACATACAGCGACAGACTATAATGTAAGTGGAGTGGTTCTTATTCTTGATGGACAATGAGACCTATGTGGTATAATGATTCATATGTAACTTTATTTAGTGTAAATGGTTCTGGAACACCTGGCAAAATTTTTGGTCAACATACTTTTTTATCAGGTTCAGTTATTCGTCCAGTAGTGTCTCTGAAATCTAGTGTACTGGTGACTGGAGGAGACGGAACAGGAAGCAATCCTTATACAGTAGCATTGCCATAAAAAATATAAGTCGTGCCTAGTAGTATTTAAAATCGAAAAGTAGTGAGTTCGTGCTACTGGGCACAATCATAAAATAAAGGAGGTTTTGAAAATGACCGAAATAAATTTGAATGAACTAATAGGTAAAAACGTAAAAAAATATAGATTAATACATAATGCAAATGGAGGAAATATGTCACAAAGAGAACTAGCAAGTATTATAGGAGTATCAACCTCTCTTATAGGTGCATTAGAAAGTAAAAAGAATAATCAAGGAGTAAGTTTATATAACTTATACAAAATAAGTGAAGCATTAAATGTACCTATGTATAAATTTTTTGAACAATAAGTGCAAGCATCCCTTGCGCTTTTAATATCCCATTATGCAAACAGAGGTTGCTAAAAAAATAAAACTGCTAGTCATAGTTATTTGAAATAAATATCTTGCCACTGTATAATTATACTCATACATTGGAGGTGTATATAATGAATTTTGGTGAAAACCTACAAAACTTAAGAAAGATGTCCCACATATCACAAGAAGAATTAGCAGAAAAATTAAATGTATCAAGACAAGCAATATCCAAATGGGAAAGTAATGACTGCTATCCAGAAACAGAAAAACTAATAAAAATATGTGAAATATTTAACTGTAGTATGGATACTATTATTAAAGGAAGAGTACAAAAGAAAAATGAAACAACAAAAACATCCTATGAAAAAATAATGAACAAGTTTTCCAAAGGAATCGCACTAGGAGTTTTCCTAATATTACTTGGAACAACTTTTCTACTAGGAATAATATCTAGAAGTACTGACGAAAAAAACATAATTACAGGAGTTATAATTTTACTAATATTTGTACTCTTTACAATACCTATATTCATAATAAGAGGTTTAGAAATTGAAACATTCAAAAGAAAAAATCCTTTACTAGAAAACTTTTATACAAGTGAAGAAATAGATAAATATGATAAAGTTTTTTCTAAAGCACTAGTAATCTCTATTAGTATAATAATTTTAGGAGTAATAGTTTTCATGGCTCTATATGGATTTAAAATATTTAACGGTAACGTAATAATGCAAGTATCAATATTAATGATATTTATAACAATATCTACTCCAATTTTAGTTTATCATGGCATTCAAAAAGACAAGTATGACATAGAAAAACATAACAAAGCAAATAATTATATTAAAGAAAACGAAGAACTACTAGGAAAAATAAGTGGAGTAATTATGATTATGGCAACTATTATATATTTCATATTAGGGTTCATCTGGAACTTATGGAAATATAACTGGCTTATATATCCAATATGTGGGATGATATGTGGCATATTTGCAATCATATTACAGAAAGAAAAATAAATCAAAAGATTTGTTTTTTTCATGTTATAATATCTGTAGGTGAAGAAAATTGAAAAAACTAATTAAATATCTAATAACTCTATTTCTATTAGGAATAATTATAATATGTTTATTAAGTTTATATGTTAAGTTAAGCACTAAAAATGATATACTAGAACTAAAAGACCTAAAGAAAATAGAAGACATAGATTGCATACTTGTTTTAGGTGCAGGTGTTAAAGGCGATGAACCTAGTCCAATGTTAAAAGATAGACTAGATGCTTCTCTAAAATTATATAACAAAAATATAGCCCCTAAAATAATAATGTCTGGAGACCATGGACAAGACAACTATAATGAAGTAAGTGTAATGAAAACATATGCAGTTGACTCTGAAGTCCCATCAGAAAATGTATTTATGGACCATGCAGGATTCTCAACCTACGATAGTATCTACCGTGCAAAAGAAATATTTGGATCCAAAAAGATAGTTATAGTAACCCAAGAATATCATCTCTATCGTGCATTATATATTGCTAAATCTTTAGGCTTAGAAGCATATGGTTACTCTGCAACAACTAAAAAATATCCAGGAGACTTAAAAAGAGAAATAAGAGAAATACTAGCTAGAGACAAAGATATAATTAAATCAATAATAAAACCTGAACCTACTTACCTAGGAAAAACAATACCAGTAAGTGGAGATGGAAACATAACAAACGATGAAAGTTTTAAAGGAGAGGTAAATGAAAGTTGAAATAAGAAAAGCTAAGTTAGATGACTGTGTTATAGTAGATGAATTACTAACAAAATTAATATTAGATGAAAAACAATATGATAACAACATAGACGAAAACTTCAAAGTATCATCATATTACCAAAATTATTACGACAAAGAAACTGACTGCTTATTAGTAGGCGTAATAGATGATAAAATTATAGGATACATATATGGATATATCAAAGATGATGCAAATATCATAAATAAAGAAGCAAAACTAGACGCACTATATGTTGAAGAAGATTATAGACACCAAGGCATAGCCCAAAGTCTAATTGATTCTTTTCTAAACTACTGCAAAGAAAAAGAAGTAAAAATTGTAGAAGTAAACGCTTGCAGTGAAAACATACATGCTATTAATCTTTATAAGAAAAACAATTTTCAAACAACAAAAATAACAATGAAACAAGAAATATAACAGGAGTAAAATATGACCATAGAAAACATAGTAAACGAACTTTTATCCAAAATTCCATACTCAAAAAAATATCAAAAAGTAAGAAGTAAAATCCAAACTTCACTAGAAGAAAAATATAACGAATACATAAAAGAAAATGATAACTTAACATCGATAACTAAGATACTAGAAAAATATGGAACTATAGAAGCATCAGGCTTACTAGCAGGCTACAAATTAGAAGAAATCAAATCCTGGAAACAAGATGAAAACATAACAGATTATAAAACATTCAAAACTACATTTAAAAAAGAGAAAAGAAAAATAATAGCATTTAGTATAAGTACAGTATTAACAATATCTTACATAATTACTGCTTTAGTATACTTCTCTCCCTTTAACTTAATATTTGCAAGTATCCCTTTTTTAATTTCTTTATTATTATTAATTGGTATAAGAAAATATGAAAAGAAAAATTACAACTACTCTTTTGAAACATTCGATGAAATACAAAACATAGAAGACAAATATCACAAAAAAACAATTAATTCTATATTACTTGGAATATCCTTACTAAGCATAACTGTTTCAATTATATTAAGCACAAACTTTAGACTTACAGAAATACTAAGTAGAATAATGTCAAACATCATAGTCTTTGAAATAATTCTTGTATGTATATTTAAAAACATAATAATTAATCATAACTTAAAGCAGAAAATAGAAAGTATATATCAAAGTAAATACAAGAGTCAAATAACTAAGGTAAGTATTTTATCATTTATTTATTGGATTATATCTGCTATTGTAACATTTCTAATATTTAGTAAATATAAATTAATATCTCTATTAGTATTTACGGGTATATTTTATATAATTTATTTATTCTATATCTTTAAAATAAGAAAAAGTATAGTAAGAAAGAACATAACATTAAACAAAAA
This sequence comes from uncultured Bacilli bacterium, assembly GCA_910586295.1. Classification (GTDB taxonomy): domain Bacteria; phylum Bacillota_I; class Bacilli_A; order RF39; family UBA660; genus MGBC139354. The sequence continues at coordinate 4,282 of CAJUGE010000091.1, forward strand.
AAGAATACTATTATTAACTTTATTGATATTTACTTTTGCTTTCTATCAAATAATGAAACTGGACTCTTGGATATTACAACCATTTATAAATGCAATTAAGACTGTAGAAATTGATAAAGATTATATTGAATATAATGATGAAACTGGAGTATATACTATAACTACAGACAAAGATGAATTTAAAATCTTGCAACTTACTGATATACATTTAGGCGGAAGTTTTTTCTCATCTAACACTGATGCAAGATCTCTAGTCGCAGTCTATAATTTAATTGAATACACAAAACCAGATTTAGTTATTGTTACTGGAGATTTAGTATTCCCATTAGGAGTAATGTCACTATCATTTAACAACAGTGCACCCCTAATTCAATTCGCTTCTTTCATGAGAAATATTGGTATCCCTTGGGCATTTGCTTACGGTAATCATGATACTGAATCTTTAGCCATACTAACTGAAAAAGAAGTAGATGAACTATTTACAGCATTCTCATTCAAAACTTCAAAAAACTTATTATATCCTTACACTCAGCCAAATATAACTGGAAGAAACAATCAGTTAATTGAAGTTAGAAAAGAAAATGGAGAAATATTACAAGCATTATTTATTCTAGATTCTAATTCTTACTATGAAGATATTATGAATAATTATGATTATATACATGATGACCAAGTAAAATGGTATGAAGAAAAAGTTTTGGAATTATCAAAACAAGAAGGAAAAACAATACCTTCAATGCTATTCTTTCATATGCCGCTAAATGAATATCAAACTGCATATGACTTATACAAGCAAAAAAGTGAAGAAGTTACTTATCACTACGGAGTAGTAGGAGAAGAAAACGAAGCAATATGTGACTCTAAATATCACAGTAAACTATTTGAAACAGCTGTCTCACTTGGAAGTACAAAAGCAATGTTCTGTGGACACGACCACTTAAACAACGTATCACTTACATATAAAGGTGTAAGATTAACTTATGGTCTTAGCATAGACTACCTAGCATATCCAGGGATAGATAAACTAGATGCCCAAAGGGGTGGAACTCTAATAACTATATATAATGATAGTAGTTTTGATATAACCCCAATAAAATTAAAAGATATCTAAAAACGTACAAAACGCACGAAAATAACATAAAAAAACGTACATTTTGTATGAAAAACACACTTTTATTGTAACAATAGAAAATATGGTGCATTAAAGTATATTCTATGCAAGTCTTATGCAGGTTTTATGTAGGTTATATTGCATTATTATTAAAAAAATAGTACAATATTAATAGAAAACTGAGGTGATTCCTATGTCTAAGTATATTCCTCCTTTTGATATTACACCAGAAATGCTATCAAGAGCAACTATAATAACTGAAAAACTAACAAGATTAGATTATTCAATATTAAATAAAAAGCCATATTTAAGAAAGCAAACTAAAATTAATTCAGTTCATTCTTCATTAGCAATAGAAAATAACGGACTCACTGTAGAACAAGTTAAAGATGTTATTAATGGTAAACTTGTATATGGACCAAAAAAAGATATTCAAGAAGTAAAAAATGCTTATAAAGCCTATGATATGATTAAAGATATTAATCCATATTCTATCGAAGATTTAAAGAAAGTTCATGGTGTGATGACTTATTTAACTGTTGATGAACCTGGCGAATTTAGAAAAGGTGACGAAGGAGTATTTGATGGGAATAATTGTATCTTTATATGCCCACCACCAGATAGAGTTAATATTCTTATGAATGACTTATTCTCTTGGATGATAGAAAATAAGGATAAACTCCATCCATTAATCCTATCATGTGTTTTTCATTATGAATTTGTATTTATTCATCCCTTCTCTGATGGAAATGGTAGAACTGTAAGATTATGGCAAAATATATTACTTTATAATTGGAAAAAATCTTTTGAATATTTGCCTATTGAATCCCAAATATATAAATATCAAAATGAGTACTATAAAGCCATTGATAATTGTAATACAAAAGGCACTTCAACTGAGTTTATTGAATTTATGCTTAAGATGATTGATGCAACAATAGACGAAACTCTTGCTACTCCTATTACACCAATTACACAAGAAACACTAAATATAAACAAATTACTTGATGTTATGGAAAAAAATAAACCTTTATCTGCATGTGAACTAATGGAAAAACTTAATATTAAATCAAGAGACACTTTAAGAAATCAATATCTAAATCCTGCTATCGAACATGACTTAGTAAAACTTACTATTCCAGACAAACCAACAAGCAGTAAACAAACATATTACAAAGATTAAGAACTTTTATAGTTCTTTTAACTTGACTTAAAGTCCACTCTAAATGTTAAAATATAATTAAGTAGGTGACACATGAAAAGAAAAATATTAAAAGTACTAAAAATAATTATTATAGTAATACTAGTGATTATACTTATAGTCTATTTATTCTTACATCTCTGGCCATCTATTGGTGGAAGAACCAATAAGTCTGACTGGAAACTTTATGAAAGTCGTGCTACCAACTTTGAAAATGGACGCTTCAAAAACGAGCATGACGTAGAATTTATGACAGAAGGAGAAAACACAGATTTTGTATCATCAAAAGATAAAACGCCAGAAGAAATAATAGAATCTGTTTCACCATCATTAATAGAAAATCTTCAAGATACAGACTTAACAATAACTTGGTTAGGACACTCTAGTTTACTAATTCAAATGAGTAAACTAAATATACTAATTGATCCAGTATTTAGTGACTACACTTCTCCAGTAAAATATTTTGGACCAAAAAGATTTTCTACACTTCCAATAGAATTAAAAAATCTCCCTAAAATAGACGCTGTTTTAATCACACATGACCACTATGACCATCTTGACTACGAAACAATAAAATACTTAAGTGATAAAGTAGATAAATTTATAGTACCACTAGGAGTAGAAAAACACTTAATTAGATGGAAAGTTAGTAAAGAGAAAATAGAATCACTAGCATGGTGGGAAGAAACAAAAATAAATGATTTACTTATCGGATGTACTCCAGCACAGCACTTTTCTGGAAGAGGCTTATTTAACAGAAACGAAACACTCTGGGCTTCTTATGTTTTAAAAAATGATACTTATCAAATATTTGAAAGTGGAGATACAGGATACAATACACACTTTAATAAAATTTTTGAAAAATATGGTGCTTTCGACCTAGCACTCCTAGAAAACGGTCAATATGATGCTGCCTGGTCAAACATCCATATGAAACCAGAACAAAGTGTACAAGCAGGTATAGACTTACACGCGAGTCTACTAATGCCAATCCACTGGGGAACATTTAGTATATCACGCCACGGCTGGGATGATTCGCCAGAAAGATTTACTTCATATGCAGAAAAGCAAAATGTAGAAACATTAACGCCAAAAATAGGACAGACAATAAATTATGAAGACTACACAAATTATAAAGAAAAATGGTGGCAAAATATAAAGTAAAGACATAGTAAAATCCAATTTATATTATAGAAAAACTCTTCATTTATTGTTAATATATAATAAATGAGGAGTTATTTAATGAAAAAAATAAAAAGAAGAAAACTCACAAAAGGCTTTAAACTATTACTTATCACAATACTAGTAATAACAGGATTTTTATTTTTTAACAAAGAAGAAAATGAAGAATACTTAGCAAATGTTGAAAATGTAAAAAGTAGAAGTACTAAAGAATATATTATTGATAACATTAAAGCATTTAAACAAAATCCTGCGTATCCTACTGGATGTGAAAGTGTATCATTATATATATTATTAAATCACTACAGCGTAGATGTAACAGTAGATGAAATTATAGAAAAGTTACCAAAAGGAAATGCACCTTACGAAGAAGATAACGAACTTTATGGTGCAAACCCAGAGAAAGTATTTATAGGCTCGCCTTATTCACTTTATGCATTTGGAGTATTTGAAGTACCAATAAAAAATGTTGCTAATAAATTTAAAAGTGGAGCAATCTCAAAAAAAGGTATAGAAATAGAAGAACTCCAAAACATTATTAAGTCTGGATCTCCACTAATCGCGTGGACACGTATAGACGAAAATTTATCTAAGTTAGAATATGTAGACAGTTGGATAGATGAAGATACAGGAAAAAGAATAAAGTGGCCTAGTGGCGAACACGCAGTAGTTGTGTATGGATATGATGACAATTTTTATTATATATCTAATCCAGATAATGGAGAAAAATATCCATTAGAAAAAGAAATATTTGAATACAACTTTGAACTTATGGGAAGCAGAGTAGTTTATTATGAAGGAGAAATTTATGAATAACAAAGTAGTTTTAATCGGCTGTGGTAACGTTGGAATGGCTTATGCTTATTCCTTAATGAACCAAAGAACTCCAGTAACAGAATTAGCACTAATAGACTTGAACACAGAAAGAGTAAGTGGAGAAGTTCTAGACTTAAACCACTGTAACCAATTTGCAGACTCAAAGATGAAAGTTAAAGTTGGAAGTTATGAAGACTGTAAAGACGCTAAAATAGTAGTAATCTCTGCAGGTGCAAATCAAAATGTTGGAGAAACTAGAATGGACTTAATAAACAAAAATAGTCAAGTATTCAAATCTATAATAGATAAAGTTATGGAAAATAATTTTAATGGAATAATCATTGTCGCAACCAATCCATTAGATGTAATGACTTATATAACACTAAAATATTCTAATCTTTCGCCAACTAAAGTAATCGGAACAGGAACAACTCTTGACACAGCAAGACTAAGATACATATTAAGTGAAAAAATTGGAATATCTACAAATAATATAGAAGCATATGTTATAGGAGAACATGGAGACTCAGAATTTATTCCTTGGAGTAATGCAAGCATTGCACTAAAAAACATAAAAGACTTTTTAAACGAAGCAGAAATGACACAAATAGAAGAAGAAGTAAGAAACTCAGCATATGAAATAATAAATAAAAAAGGTGCAACTGCATATGGAATAGGAATGTGTCTAACTGGAATAACTAATGCAATACTAGAAGATAAAAATATCATATTAACTGTATCATCATATGACGAAGAGAATGAAGTTTGCTTTGGAGGTCCAACGGTAATTAACAAAGATGGAGTAAAAGAAAAATTATTTATTCCACTAAATGAAGAAGAAACAAAAAAACTAATCGTGTCAATAAAAACAATAAAAGAAGCAATAAATAGTATAGAATAAACTAAAAACACAAGAGTTATCGACCAATCTGATGATATAAAGTAACTATTCAGACTTAAAAATGTAAAAAGTGACGAGTGAGTGATTGTAATGAGTAAAAGAGTATTAAGTGAAAAGAAAATACAAGAGAAGATAATAAAAGTAGATGGAACTATGACACAAGCTGGAATGCCATTAACTGTTGAAATAAAGAAAAACTTTATGATTGCATAACAGGGAAATCTACTACTGAGATTGAGAGAAATAAGGTATTAGAAAAGTATAGGAGAATATATGGATAAAAAAGAATTTATAAAACAAGTTAAAGAAAATATAGAGGATATATCTTTGGAAGATATGAAAAACATAATTATTAAGTTTTCAAATAAAATACCATCTTCTTTATGGAAAGTTATGTTAAGTATTATTAAAGATGTTAACGGAACTTTAAAAATGTCTTTAGAAGAAATAGATTTATTAAAGAAAGAAATTTATGATAAGTTTGATGAAATAAAAAATGGTGAAGTATGTTTTAATTGTTATTCATATGAAACTGGAACTTATAGTTATTATGAAGAAGATTTAGATTATCATTACTATCCAACTAATGAGATGGATAACATTTTAAATAGAACTTATGAGGTTGCTGTCAGTTTTGTTTTACATAAAGAATATTCACATGCTATAGAGATGTTTAATTTGATATTATATACTGATTATTCTTGTGAAGAAGTAGGTAATCCTGAATTTGATAATTCAGATGAAGTTTATGACACTTTTGATATTAATATTAAGGATGCTAGAGAATCTTTGGATTTTAATTTAGATACCTTATATTATTATGTTATTTATTCTATAATTAGAGGAAATACTGCTAATAAAAAGGAAAAAATATATGAATATATTGGAAGTAAAAATTTAGATATTAGGAATGTTATTAATATTGGTATTGAAGAAATTAATAATTTTGATAAATTTTATGAAGAATGGTTAGATTTTTTAAGTAAGAAGAAATAGGTATGAAAACTAGTTGTAAGAGATATTTAATATCATTTATGCAAATGCACGCAAAAACATTGACAAATGCGTGCATTTACTTTAAAATTATATATAGGTGAATTGGTGTGGTATATAATTATAAGGAAATTTTAGAAAAATATAAAAATGATTATACTATTAGGAAAGCATTAAATAGTAAGGAGATATTTAAAATAGAAAAAGGAATTTATTCAGATAAGGAGATAAATAATCCGCTTGTAATATATTCCAAAAAATATCCTAATGCTGTTATTACTATGGATAGTGCTTTTTATTATTATCATCTAACGGATGTTATTCCTAATAAAGTTTATCTTGCTACTGACAGAAATGCGCATACTATTAAAGATGATAAAATTATTCAAATATTTGTAAATAAGGAAATTCTGTATCAGGGTAGAATACAAGAAAAAATTAATAATAATTTAATTAATATATATGATAGAGAAAGATTACTAGTTGAAATTATACGTAAAAAGAAACAAATTCCTTATGATTATTATAAAGAAATTATAAGAAATTATAGAGATATTTCTTATGAACTTGATATGTACAAGATAGAAGAATATTTGTCTTTATATAAAAACAATTTAAATTTAGCATTAATGTTAAAAAATGAGGTGTTTTAACGAATTTTGATGATTTAAGAAAGGAATATAAAAATCTTGGGTATGAATATGAAGATGCTGAAGCAAAAATTTGCCAAGATATAATTCTGTTTGGTATTTCTAAGAGTAAGTTTAAAAATCATACTACTATTAAGGTGGAGTAGTAATTCATAGTATTTCTAAAGATAAACGTAGAGCTACACGTGATTTAGATTTGGATTTTATAAAATATTCTTTAGAAGACACTTCTATTATAAATTTTATAAATACAATTAATGCTACTATGAAGGATATTTCAATTGAAGTTATTGGAAAAATAAAACCTTTACATCATCAAGATTATGATGGAAAAAGAGTATTAATAAAGTTAAACGATAGAAATAATAATTATATTGAAAGTAAGATAGATATAGGTGTAGAAAAGAATTTTGATATAGAACAAGAAGAATATTCTTTTAATTTAGATATTATAGGTGGTAAGGTTAATTTACTTATTAATTCAAAAGAACAAATATTTTGTGAAAAATTAAAATCATTATTAAGATTAGGTTTTAATTCTACTCGTTATAAAGATTTATTTGATTTTTATTATTTTATTAATGAAACTAATTTAGATAAGAAAAATTATATAAATGTATTGATGTTATGATTTTTAAAGATGTTAAGATGAGAGAAAATAATATGGTAGATATAGTTAGAAGATTGAATCTTATATTTAATGATGAAGCATATAAATATAATTTATCTAGTCCAAAAGTTAATTGGTTAGATATTGAAGTTAGTAAGGTAATAGAGTGTGTAATAGATCATATGAAAACTTTAGAATTTGTTGAAGTTTAATGTGGGTTTGAATAGTGTCGCCAAAGATAGGAATTTCCCAAATAATGGGGTATAGTATGAAATAAATTAATACTGAGCGAAATGCTCTTTTTTCTTGCATTTAAAATATTTTAATACTATAATACTTGCTGAAAGGCTGGTGTATAAATGACACAAGAGACAATTGAATTAAAATTAAAAATGACTTTAGAAAAACTTGAAGAAGCAGGTTTTGACATAACTCGTACAGCAAATGATATGAAATGTCAAGAAAATATAGAAGACTATGAAGAAATCTATAATTCATTAAGTTCACATATAGAATGTTTAAAAGGAATAAACAGACTAAAAGTAATAGAAAGAAAAATAAAAACTAGTGATATTTTAGATTTAGTTAAAGATATTATAGAAGTAATTAGAATATTTAGAGAAAATAAGAAAACTTTAAAAGAAAACGAAAATATAGAAATATTAGAAAATAGTCTATATGAAACAACTTACAAAATAATAACAAGAGAAGTGATAGAAAATTTATCTAGTGACGTGCTAAAAGTTATATTAGAAAATGAGTATGACGCATTAAGAATAAGTAAAATAATATACAACCGTGAAATTCCTAACATAAAAGAAACAGAATACAACAAAGATTTAATAGAAAAACTAAACCAAAAGATTTCTCATAATAATAAAAGTGGAAATATATTCTTACTAGACAGTGAGATTATGCTTTTAGTAGTTAGTATATTACACACTCAAGAAGTAAGAAAGTCTAGCGAAACAAAACTAAAAAAACTATTAGAAGATAAAAAAGAATATTTATATGATTTAGAGATTTCTGAAGATAATGTAGACAGTTTATCTGAATCCAAAGAAGAAATAACTACTGCTATAAAAAAGAATAATAGAAAAATTAAAGTTAGAATATTCGCATTCCTAGCTTCCCTTGGAATACTAACAAGTGTCTCTTCATTTGCTATGAAAAAGCTAGAAAAGGGTTATTTAAAATACGAAACTACTATGACATACGCTTATGAAAAAGACGGAGAATTAACAATCAATCCTTCATCTACAGAAATATTTAGTAAAGTTGCTGATGATGAACAAGCTATCCTAAGTGTATTTTATGAACCATTTGAAACTACAACTGGTACTAAACAATTTGTAGAAAAATTTTCTCTACCACCAATGGATGTAGAAGATATCGAAGATTATATAGATATAGACACATCTGCTTTAACACTTTACTCACAAGAATTAAAAGACAAAGATATAAAGTACAACTCAAGAGAAATATTTTTACAAAATCAAAACTTAGATAACCCTATAACTGATGAAGCTTTTAAAATTTTTTACGTATTTGAAATAGTATTAGTATCTCTGATTGCTAGTCTATTACCATATTTTCCTATAAATGATATTCTTGAACTACTTATAAGCCTATCAAAAGAAAGAAAAAGCAGAAAAGAATCATACTTTAAAATAACTGAAAGAATAACAGACTACCTAAACAAAATGGACAAGTCTTTACTAAATGCAGAAAAAAGTCTAGAAATCTATAATGCATTAAAAGAATTATCATCAACACTAAAAATTGATTTCCAAGAAGATGAGTCTTTTGAAAATCTATCTACACAAATAGAACTTACAAAAGAACACATTAGAAAATTACAAAATAATAAATAAATGAGAAACAATGGAATAATATGTGGGCATTCACTATTATGAAAGAATTAATAAAAAGAAATTAATTAACTCTAGCTTAAAGTTGGCACAATATTGCCAACTTTTAAAAAACTCATAAAAAGTAAGAAATATACATAAATAAAAAAATATCATGTACAAACATTAAAGTTTACCAGATTTCTTGCTGTAAATTTGACAAAAAATAACTAAAAACGACTTGAAAAATCCCTCTTAAAGTACTAAAATATAAACCCGTTGAATTAAATTATTGGAGGGACTTTAATGAAAAAAATAACAAACTTTATTATAAACAAAAGACATTCTATATTAGTAGTATTTATTATATTAACAATTCTATCTTGTTTTCTTGCCACTAAAGTAGAAATAAATGGAGATTTAACTAAATATTTGCCAGTAGATTCAAAAACTAAAATAGGAACTGAAATAATGAATGAAGAATTCAAAGGTGTCGAAACTCCAGGTTCTCTAAACTTAATGTTCAAAGGACTACAAGATGAAGAGAAAACTAAAATATTAGATAGTCTTACAAACATAAAAGGAATATCAAAAATAGACTATGACAGCAAAGAAGACTATACTTTATATGTAATAAACACAGATGAAACAAGTGACTCTGAAACTTCAAAAAACATATATGAAGAAATACTAGATACTTACGAAAATTATGAAATATACACTAGTGGTTCAATAAAAATGAGTAACACAGAAATCCTACCAACATGGATTATGGTAACTTCAATTTTATGTGCCCTAATAATATTGATAATAATGTGTGATTCTTACCTAGAGCCATTCTTATTCTTAATATCTATAGTAATCGCGGTAATTCTAAATGCAGGAACAAATCTAATATTTGGTTCTATTTCAGAAGTTACAAACTCTATATCAGCAATTCTTGTAATGGCACTTTCTATGGACTATTCAATCATGCTAATGAACAGGTTTAGAGACGAAAGGCTAAAAGAAAAAGACGATATACTAGCAATGAAAAATGCCCTATACAACTCATTTAGAGCAATATCCAGTAGTTCACTAACAACAATTGTAGGTTTAATTACTCTAGTATTCATGAGTTTCACAATCGGACGTGACCTAGGATTAGTATTGGCAAAAGGAGTTTTCTTAAGCTTAGTATCAATCTTCTTATGTTTACCTACACTTATACTAACATTTGATAAATGGATAACAAAAACAGAAAAGAAAGTATTCGTACCTAAACTAAAAACGCTAGCAAACATAAGTTACAAATTAAAATTACCTATAACTTTTATATTTGTAATCCTATTTATAGGAAGTACTCTACTAAAAGGAAATTTATCTATACTATATGCTTCTCCCGAAGATGATAAAATAGAAGAAGTATTCGGAGCCAATAATCAAATTGCTATAATATATAAAAATGATTATGAAAGAGAAATCTCTTCATACCTTCCTATATTAGAACAAAATATTAACACAACAAGTGTCCAAGCATATGGAAACACATTAAATCAAAAATTAACATACGATAACTTAAACACAAAAATGACTACACTAAGTGAAAATGGATTATTAGAAGACTACTTACTAAAAATACTCTACTACCATTACTATAACAAAGACGAAAGTCTTCAAATGACATTAAATGAATTCTATAATTTTATAATAGAACTTAAAAATGATGAAAACTTCAAAGACTTAATCACAGATGAAATAAACACACTAAAATACTTTATTAACCCTTATGAAATAGAAAAAACAAGAACTCCAGAATCTCTATCACAAATTCTAGGTATAGATAATGAGCAAATAAAAGATATATTAATATACTATAATTCAAAAAATAACACACTTAAACTAACACTAAACGAATTTATTACTTTTCTAAAAAATGATATATTAACTAACCCAAAATATTCTAATCTATTTAACGAAGAAACTATATCTCAAATAGAAACACTATACACATATACTAACAAAGACTTTATAACTGAATACTTTACTATTGAAGAACTATCTAACATATTAAATATACCTAAAAATAGTATAGAATTAATCTTACTTTCAAAACGCTCACAAACAGACAACGGATTAGAAATAACTTTAAATGAATTTACTACACAAGTAATTCAATTAAAAACAAACACTAACTTTCTAGATAATATAGACATAACTAAAATAGAAATACTTAATAACTTCACTAATACAACTTATATAACTACACCACTAAACAAACAAGCATTAAGTTCTATCTACCCTTCATCTTTAGTAGACTTAGTCTATCAAACTAAAAATCTAACAGAATTAGACACTATAACTCTAACAGAATTCATTAAAACAGTTTTAATTATAAATGAAAACACTCAAATACTTAGTGAAGAAGAACTAAACGAATTTAATCTATTATCTTATATTATAGATGACACACTTAACACGTCGCAAAAAACATTTACAAGTACACAATTATCACAATTATTAAATATAGACATTACACAAGCTAACTCTTTATATGCACTAATAGATTATGTAACAAATGGAACAGACAACTGGAAAATAAATCTAAATGAATTAATAAATATTATTTTAGAAAACGAAGAAATAACTTCCTCATTAGATGAAGACACATTAAATAATCTGCATATTTTAAAGAGCGTTATAGACCTTACACTTCAAGAAAAAAAGTTAAGTAGCACTAACATAAGTGATATATTAGAAATAGAAAAAACAAATATAGACTTACTATATGGAATTTACATAACTAACTATATAAACAAAGAAATATCACTTAATAATTTAGTAAACTTTATACTATCTGATATATTAGAAAGCGAAGAGTACTCTTCACTATTTACCCCACAAAACAAAAATGATTTAAAGAACATCAAACTAATCATGAATGACTCTTTAAGAGGTAAAAAATACTCTAAAGAAGAGATGTACAACACATTAAGATTATTTACTAACGCTATCATAAACTCTGACATAGATTTAATGTACATTTACTATGGAAGTATAAATGAATATAATGAATCTTGGGAATTAACGCTAGAAGAAATAGTTAACTACTTAAATGACGAAATAATAAAAGATTCACGCTTTACTAAATTTATAAATGAAGAAACACAAAATGACATAATAAAAGCAAAAGAACAAGTTGCAAAAGCTAAATCTTTATTGGTAGCAAAAAACTATTCAAGAATAATACTAAACACAAAACTAGACTATGAAAGTGAAGAAACTTACCAATATATTGAAACCATTAATAATGATTTAAAAGATATAAAAGAATTCTATATTGTTGGAGACTCATCAATGGCATATGAGATGGACAAAACATTTGCCAAAGAATTCAACTTCATCTCAGTACTAACAATAATAAGCCTAATAATAGTAGTAGGAATAGCATTCAAATCATTCATAATTCCAGTCATATTAGTATTACTAATACAAACAGCAGTATACCTAACGATGGGAATACTATCAATAACAGTCGGATCAGTATACTTTATAGCGATACTAGTAGTACAAAGCATACTAATGGGAGCGACAATAGACTATGCGATTGTATACACATCATATTACTTAGAAAATAGAAAAACATTAAATGTAAAAGAATCAATACTAAAATCATATGAAAGTTCAATACATACTATAATGACATCAGCATCAATACTAATAATAGTGACACTAATACTAGGAATATTTGCAAAAGACATAACATCAAAAATATGTATGACAATATCAGAAGGAACACTATGTTCGAGCCTATTAATACTACTAGTCTTGCCAGGAACACTCGCAGCATTTGACAAAAAAATAACTAAGAAAATCAAAAAATATGATAAAATAAAATAGGTGAAAAAATGAATATAAAAAAACCAAAAATAACAACATGTGAAGACATAGACATAAACGAAATAAAAAATATTGAATACATAACAAACTACAACATAAAAGGAACAATAAACTCAAAAATAGAAATAAACGAGCAAACGATAGACACATGTATATTCACAAACATAGACTTCACAAACATAGAACTAAACAAAGTAGACCTAGTAGACTGCATATTTGAAAATTGTAACCTATCCAACAAAATATTTGACAACAAACTAATAACAAGAGTAACATTTAAAAACTGTAAAATGCTAGGAACATCATTCATAACATCATCAATAAAAGATGTAGAAATAGACAAATGCATAACAAAATACTTAAACTTTACAAACGCAAAAATAAATAACGTATCAATAAAAGAAAGTGAAATAATAGATGCGACATATTATGAAACTGAAATAAAAGAATTAGAAATAACAAACACTAATTTAAATGGAACAGAATTTGTAAACTCAATATTAAAAGGAGTAGACTTATCAACATGTGAAATAAATGATACAACATTCGACTTAAAATCCATAAAAGGAATGAAAATAAATATGTTCCAATGTCCAGCATTAATAAGGATGCTAGGCATAGAAGTAATATAGGAGGAAAAATAAAATGAAAAAATTAACAAAAAGAGAAGAAGAAAGTATAAAAGATTTCATACTAGGAGTAAAACCAATAACTTTAGGTAAAAAATTAGAAGAAGAAGCTTATGCCTATTACATGGCAATGTGTTTACTTCTACCAGAAATTTCATTCTTAAAAAAAGTAAATGAAATGGGTGGAATAGAAATGGTAGTAGTAGATGATGAAGCACAAAGAAAATTATCAGATATATTTGAAGTAGAAGAAGAAATAGTAGAATTAAGAATAAGAGAACTATATATAAGAAAGTTAAAAGAAAAAGAAGATCCACAACAACAAGAAATTATAGATTCAAGTGAAAGAGATGTAGTTTTGGAAACAATAAGAAAAGAGTCTATAGAATTCATAAATAAAATGCAAGAAGAAACTAGCCAAAGTTTAAGAAGAAAAATAAACGACAGAAATTTTCCCTAAAAATATAATTTAAGGGATTTTTTCTATTAAAATAAACAAAAAAACGAAGATTTAACCTCCGCATACAAAAATCTAAAAAAAGCAAAAAAAGACTATAAAAAAATCGACCTACATGTTATATTATA
>CAJUGE010000092.1 GCA_910586295.1 uncultured Bacilli bacterium
AAAAAAGATACACAATAATAGTATAATACCAATTAGAGCGAGTAAAAAACACAAGTTAACTGACGTAGAAAAATGGGATAACAATGAAATATCGAAAGTAAGAATAGCAATAGAACACGTAAATGCATTTATCAAAAAGTTTAAAATAGTAAGTACAAGGTTTAGAAATAGAAGAAAAAATTTCAAATTATATATGACATTAATTTGTGGAATTTATAATTTTGAAACTGCTAATTTGTAGTTTACGGACAACCCTAATAGATATTTCCTTTTATGGTGGTAGTTCAATACAGAATAGCATATTTAACTTATCATTCATAGAACCGTTTAAGATTGTTTTCGTTAATAAAAAGAAACGCAAGAATGTTATATGTTTTATGCTTAATAACGTTGTGAATGGCAAAAACAAGTATGATTTCTATATAGGAAGTATTGAAAAAGATAATAAAAGAAGTTTAACGGCAATATTAAATTTTGTAAATCAATCATTATAAATTATGGAAAGCAACTATAATCACTAACAATAAAACTATTTCAAAACACACACGTTAATGGAAAGGAAAAAATATTAAATGAAAGGTTTTGAATTAATCGAGTAAAAAACCTAAACTTAAATTAATAACTAGTTTGTATTTGTTCTCGTAAGGGTTATAATTTCATTACGGAGAGAAAGTCCTTTATAATTTACAGATTTGCGATCCCTGTTTCCATGTATAAAGCCTTCCTTTCCTTTTTCTTTGTAAACTTTTTTAAGTTTATTAACTTGTCTAATAGTAATACCTAATTTGATAGATGTTCTTTCATTTGATTGATAACCAAGTGCACACTTCATTATTTCTTCATATTTTAATTGTTCATTCATTCTTAATTTAACCTCTTTCATTTTTAATATCCTTCCTTTTATTCTTATAAGGATATTATACTATATTTTTTATTTCAGGTCTTTTTCCTGAGTTAACACTTAAGATATTATCATAAGTTAATCACATTATAGTACCAAATCGTGTCTAAAAACTTGACATAAATCCAAATGTCTGATATTTTGTTGATAGAAATATTGGAAGAAATCTCCAAATATATTGAAAATAATAGTATTTCACTTATAAATATTAGTATATTATTGAGTATATTAATTGATGTATCTAATTTTTCTGATGTCAAAATATATGATAATTTATAGTTTGATGTTATACCTTAAAAAGGAGGGAGTTTAAAAATGAGTAAGGAAATAAATTATCCGATTAAATATGCAGTATTGGAACTCAAAAAAAGAGGTGGTTGGTCAGTTGGATATGAAGATATTACACAAGGCTTTATAGTTTCAAAATGTTATGTAGTAGAAAGTAATATAATATATCATTCTGATGGAAAAAATGAAGTAACTCATAAAGTAATATTTCCTTTTAAAGATATTTCATGCTTAGAAGTTTCACTTATGAATAGTAGTCAAAATATTGGAGAAGAGAATATACCTTCTTATGATGCTTGTAATAGACCTTATCCAATTAATATAGTTACAGATCTATTTGATTCATATGAAAAAGCTAAAATTATAGCTGAGAGAAAAAATGAAGAATGTAGACATGGTCTAATATTGAAAGTTGCTATAGGAAATCCAAACTGGAAAGAAAAATTTGAAGTATTAAAACAAGAATTTGAACAAAGATTAGAATTATGCAATTTATTCGAAAGACTGATATTAGAAGCAACTGAGGATATGAACATAAGTGAATTATCTACTGATGAGCAAGAACCTTCTGTAAAAATTTTAAAACCAATGAGAAGACTGGTGTTAGAATAGAAATATAGACACGAAAATCTTTCCAAATGGTATAATAGAAATACCGATAAGAAGGAGGAAGTGTCAATGAGTAAGGAGAAGAAAAGTTATAATGAAGAATTTAAGAAAACAATAGTAAGTTTGTATGAATCTGGAAAGAAAATGGCTGATTTATCAAGAGAATATGGCATATCTCACACTAACATAGGAAATTGGATAAAAAAATATGGAAATATGCAGTATCAATAAATGAATACAATCCTGTCAGAATGATTATTCCTTTTACTATCGTCATATATTTATAATTTATTTTCATCAGTAAGTTTTGCAAATGTAATCCTAAATGTAATGACATAAATATATAACTCCAAGATGTCAATACTAAATGAATAACTCTAGCATTAGAAAGTCTCACAATATTTAAGTTATAAAACAAATTTCGTGAAACGATTATGACGCTTATTGCTATTCCTATAAAACTAATTATGAGTCCTAAATTGATTACTAATATAATAATTCTTTTTATATTATATTTTCCTTTTAAGATTGCTTTATACCATTTGTAATTTAAAACTGTATGAATTATAAATAAACTAAATATTGATATTCCTAACATTTCGTGTACTTTATTACCTGTTAAATGATATCCCATCATAATAACCATCAAAAAATACATAACAATATCTACATACTTTCTTATCTTTTTATTCATTTACTAATATCCTATTTCTTTTAACCATTTAATTGTTAGCTCTTTGGCATTTTCAATATTTGTTCTAATAATAGAAAGTCCATTTTCAATTATGTTGGCCTCTTTTTCCATTTTCTTAATTGCATTTATAGAATCAGAAAATCCACTTGCTCCAGATGTTACAAAAGGTACAATCGTTTTACCACTTAAATCATAATCATTTAAGAATGAGTAAATAATTCTGGGCATATCATAATACCAATTCGGATAACCTATAAAAATTCATAATCATCAATATTTTTTACTTTTTCTTTAATTTCAGGATATTCTTCCTGTCTTTGTTCTTCTTGTACTATTCTTTCTAGTTCTGAATGATTCATTGGATATGGAATAGATGGATTTATACGAAATATATCAGAATTAGTTTCTTCTGCTATTATATACGCAACATATTCCGTATTACCTAATACCTTATCATCAATAACAATGGTACTTAATTCTTCCTCACGATTCATATTATTCGGATTCGTTGTTTCTGGCATTGAGAAAAATACCACTAAACTTTTGCCACCTGTATCAGGTACTTTTTGAAAACTTTTTTCTTTATTATTTCCAAACATCATAATCTCTCCTATGATTAGAACTAGAATAACTAAAATACCAATTATTATAGTTTTCTTCATTTTTTCTTCTTCCTTTCACTTGAAAGAATAATTGCAATTTCTTCTTTTCACTATTATTATATTTCGAAATCAAAAGAATAACAAATACTTATATCGAATAATATGATATGCTTGAAACGCATATCATATTATTCGATAATCTTATTAAGAGGTGTTGTTATGGAAATTAGAGTTTTAAAATATTTTTTAGCCTTTGCAAGAGAACAAAATATTAGTGTAGCAGCAAATTATCTTCACGTTACTCAGCCAACATTATCAAGACAAATTATAGATATGGTAACTAAAACTGAAGAAGAATTTTCTGATATGGGAAGTAATATAATTGGAGATATTTATATTGGAGCGGCTGAAAGTTACAATATGAAATATATTGCAAAAGTTATAAAAGAAATTCAAGAAAATTATCCAGACATACATTATCATTTATATAGTGGAAATGAAGAAGATGTTTCAGAATTATTAGATAAAGGCTTAATTGACTTTGGAATCTTAGTAGATCCTGCTGACATTACCAAATATGATTATCTTCCTCTTCCAGAAAGTGATATTTGGGGATTGATTATGAAGAATTACTCTCCACTTGCAAAAAAGGAACACATTACTAAAACAGATTTACTTAATCTTCCTTTGATATGTTCTAGACAATCCTTAAGTGATAATAAACACAATGATATTATAAATTGGTTTTGAAAAGATTTTAAAAATATCAATGTTGTTGCTACTTTTGACTTAACTTATAATGCTTCTATTTTAGTAAATAAAAATATTGGCTATGCCATTGCATTTGATAACATAGTAAATAGAAATGATTACACCAATCTTTGCTTTAAGCCTTTAAATCCTGAGGTAAAATCAAAACTAAATATTGTATGGAAGAAACAAATGATTTTTTCTAAACCTGCACAATTACTACTTAATACACTTCAAAAAAATTTTAAAGGTCTAGCCTAACTTATTTAATATGTATTAAGATTATTTCTGAAATTAAAAAATAGCCTTTATTTTTAAAATACAATAATAATATTCCTATACTTAACTTTAACAATACTAATATCATTATTCTACCTTAAAATAATTTGAATTTTGAGGTCTTGCAACATTCATAAACGCTCCACAAATCTGTTTTATTACTAAAGGGATTAAAATCCTGTACTCTAATTGAAATTTAATAACAATTCATATATAATATTTATAGAAAGAGAACCAAGTTCGTAACTTGTATGCGATTCGCTCAAAAAGGTAAAATCGTCGCACCAAGTGACGTTAATGATTAAATCAATATGAAATATGATTGATTTTTTTGTTGACTAAAAGAGTCTAGTCAAGAAAGATGTGATGTGGTATGATTAATATCGTAAAAAAGAAAATCAATATGAGTGATGAACTCAAAACTAAAATTAATTGGTCTATATTCGTGTTAGCACCCATACTTTTATTTATGTTTATTATGAGTATTGTAAAGTTTAGAAAGAGATATTTAATTAGAACAAATAAAAAGAAAGATAAATAATAATTTTTCGAAGGAGGATAAAGCAATATGAAAGAGTTAGTTGATTTCGTAGTTTTAATAATAATATATTTTTGGAAATTTTCTAAGAAATGGAAAGAAAAAGGTAAAGATGTATTGTTTGTAAATACTACAATGTATATATACTTATGTTTTGTATTATATTTTACTTTAATGCCTATAATAACATCTTTACCATTTATATTTAATCATCCATATGATTCAATGAATTTAGTTCCATTTATTGATGTTTTAAATGGCAGAGGTGATTTTGTTAGACAAGTAGGATTAAATGTAATAATGACAATTCCTTTTGGATTTTTATTTCCTTTAGTAAAAAAAGGAAATACTAGACTATTAAAAGTTGTTTTTTATACCTTCTTATTAAGTCTAGGAATAGAATTATTACAGCCTTTAATAAATGGATTTAGATCAGCAGATATAACGGATTTAATAACTAATGTCATAGGTGGAAGTATTGGATATATTATGTATTTAATATTTAAACCATTAACAATTAAAATTTTAAATTATATAGGTCAAGATAATTACAAATAACAATTTGTCGAGCAAATGTTAAAAAACTTTGACAAAGTTCCAAAGTTCTTATGTAGATTTGTTAATTAGTAATAATCTATAATTGTAAGTGAAAGGAGCGATGACTATGTCATTAGGAAATAAGATTTTAGAATTAAGAAAAAAGAAAGGGCTTTCACAAGAACAATTAGGAGAAAAAGTAGATGTTACTAGACAAACAATTTCAAATTGGGAATTAAATGAAACTACTCCCAATCCAGAACAATTAAAACTTTTATCTAGTGTATTAAATGTTAGTATTGATGAATTATTAGATAATAATATAAATAATATTTTAGTAGATAAAGTTAGTAATACTGAAAAACTAGCAGGAATGATTATTAAAATAATAAAATTTATTGGAATTGCTTTTGTTATCTTTTTAATAATTGATGTTATTGCATTGATAGCATTTTGTACATCAGGGAAACTTGATGTTGAAAGTAGTGCTACAACTGTATGTAAATTAAACAATAAGCAATATGAAATTGAATTTGGAACAGATAAATATTTTAAATGTGAAAATTGTACTGAAGAAATGAATAACGAAATTAAGAATTTAGTAAATTTTAATAATATTGATAGCAGTATGAAAAATGTTGAAAATTATTTTAAGTCAAAAAATGGAAGTTGTGATTAAATTTTTTTGAAACTCAAGTTTTATTTCGTGTTAAAAATAACTTTTACATTATAAAATTGATGCGAAAGAAGAAAGATTATGAATCAAGAAAAAATAGGAAAATTTATTTTTGAATGTAAAAAAGCAGAAAAAATTACTCAATCAGAATTAGCAGAAAAATTAGGAGTTACCGATTGGTCAGTTAGTAATTGGGAAAACGAAAAAAATATGCCAGACTTGCCTTTATTTAAATCATTGCGTGAAATACTTAATATTACTATTAATGAATTATTAAGTGGTGGAAAAATAAATAAGGATAATTATCAGGAAAAATTGGAAGAGAATATAATAAATACCATAAATAATTCCAATAAGAAGTTAGAACAAAAAAATCAACTTATTGGATTAATACTACTACTATTTGGATTTTTGATTAGTACATTAGGACTAATGGCGTTTAATCCAGATAGTCATTTTTGTTCATTCAGTATTATTATAGGAATGCTTTTTTCTTCATTAGGATTTTTTAAATTATTAAATTCAAAATCAAACTTAAAAACTATTATTAGTTTAATTTTATTTTTAATATGATATATGGAAGTGATTTTATTTTTTGATTATATAAAGTGGAATACAAAAAAAGAGCACCTATATTTTCAACAACGATTACAACAATAGATGATACTATTTATTACGATACACTTTTCTATGATGTTGTAAGATGCAACAAAAATGACAAAATTTTAGAAACAGTAACACTTGATGAAACAGTTTTAAATATTTGTAAATAAAATTATAATTTATGCGAAATATGATAAAATTAACAAAAATAACAAAAATATATTCCATAAATACTTAAAACATAGTATATTATTACTAGCAACAGAAAATTATATGTATTTCTTTCGTTATTGGAGAAGAGTTGTAGATAACTACGACACTCGCTCGATAGAGATTAATACTCGCACACTATAAACAGTAAGGCGAGTTTTTATTTATATAAAATATTTTTTGAGTAAAATTTCACCTCTTTTAATAAAGAAACATTAACTATCATCTCTTAATACACTCTAAAAA
The DNA here is from genome assembly GCA_910586295.1 of uncultured Bacilli bacterium. Classification (GTDB taxonomy): domain Bacteria; phylum Bacillota_I; class Bacilli_A; order RF39; family UBA660; genus MGBC139354. Next base: position 6,934 of record CAJUGE010000092.1, read on the forward strand.
CTTATTAAAACTACCATACTGATTAACTGTCTCATCTTTAAGTTTCAAAAATATTTGATAAGTTATATAAGAATCTTTAAGTCCTCTGTGAGCTCCTGTAGTATCTATTAAATAATAATCTGTCAAATCCCCTAATCTGTGATGTCTAAGTTCTGTTAAAACTCTTCTAGCAATCATAAGATTATCAACATAATCATTCGTAAGTGCTCCATAACCTAACATAACTAAATTAGTATTAACAAAATTAACATCAAAACTCACATTATGCCCTACTAATATGTCATCTCCAATAAACGAAATAAACTCCTCAAGAACTTTATCTATACAAGGTGCATCTACTACCATCTCATTAGTAATACCTGTAAGTTTAGTAATAAAACTGCTAATTCTAGCATTAGGCTTAACTAAAGAAGAAAACCTATCTACTACCTTATCATTTCTAACCTTAATCGCAGAAATCTCTATAATTTCATTATAATAAGAGCTAAGACCAGTAGTCTCAATATCAAAAACAACATAATCACTAGGAAATGAAATAATACTTTTATTCTTAAAATCACGTGTATTCATACGCACCACTAAACATCATCACAATGATAATCATCTTCTTCTAAATCCTCTTTATCATCACTAAAATCCCAAGGATCATATAATGCTTCTCTAACTAACTCTTTCTCATCATCATCTAAATTATAAACATCCATTTCTTCTTCTAATCTTTTATTTACTCTTTCCTTAGAACTATCACTATTATTTATATAATCTAAAAAGGAGTTTACTTTATTAAAAAAGTTACCATTCTTATCATTCATAACTATTCACTCACTTAAGATAATAATATTATACCACAACAAAAACTCCCTAACAATGTTAAGGAATTCTTATCTATCTTACTTGAATATTATCTTACGAAGTGTACTAGCAATTTCATCTTTAGTTTGAACTTCATAATCTACTCCATTCTCTCCTACAAAATATGCAGGATGTTTTCCATTACCAATCATAGACAAATCATTAGCAATTATATACTTAGCATGATTTTTACTTCTAAGTTTTGAAGCCACTCTAATTAATTCTTCCTTAGATACCCCATCAAGCAGTTTAAATCCAAACAAGTCGGTATTAGGAGACCATTTCTTTATTTCACCAATTACTTTAGGAGTAAGATCTAACATAAACATCAAGTCTGGCTCATATGATGAAATCTTATGCTCATCACTTACCACCATTTTAGGACTTTGAATTATCTCTAAAATACCTTTCTTTAGTTCATCCAAAGAAACATGACTTTTATAAGCATACTCTGCAATCTCATTAGCAAGCATATTACCAGTAATACTATATCTTCCTTTATAATCTCCCACAGCCGCACTATGAATAACTGAATCAATCTTTTCACTTGTAAGAATACCCTTAAGAGCATTTAACAAGTCATCAGTAGATTCAACTGTCACATACTCTATTTTTGAAGAATCTATTAAAGGTTTCCTACTAAGTTTAGTAGATAAGTAATAAAGTTTGTTAATATCTTCCCCTTTATTCACAATAAAATCTTTAGTAATAACTGCCCCCAAAGCCCCAGTCGACATATTAGTAATCTTCATGACCGCATCAAGTCTCTCATTAGTAGGACCTGAAGTAATAATTATATTTTTTTTCATTATTTTAATACCCTCTTTCTTATAATCCCAACTTCTACATTCCTAGGATTATTTAAATATTCATCACTTCTTCCAAATCTAGAAAAATCATTCACAAACTCTCCGTAAAAATACTCTGCTTCACTACCTAACTTAAGTATAGAAGAAACATGTTCATCCATAACTATTCCCTCTTTCAAAAGCCACTCTTTTTCATGCCCTTGAATAGGCCCATACACATAACTCTGTCCCTTTCCATAAGGTTTACCTTGATACATAGACACACAGTTTATCATAAATGTATAAATATTCTCTACATGATTATGAATAACACGACTCTCGTCCATAAACACCTTAGGATTATTATTAGAACAAATACTTATAATTCCAAACAAATCAGGAATGCTTCTTGCAATATAATGAGCATTCTGATAATACTCCATACAATTAAGGACTACTATTTTTTTACCACCTACAAAAAATGTATGTTCATCTAACTTATGCTTAAGAAATTCTGAAGTATTACATCTATCTATATTTCTAATCATAGGCTCTGCTCCACTGGCATTGCATTTAGGAATATTATAAAGTTTCCCATCTTGAAACACTTTTGTAACATTTACACCATCCTTATATATACTACCAGCAACAACTAACTTACCGTTAGATAACTCTTCATAATAAGAAGCAAATTCACTAACATAACACATCTCAGGCAGAATTACTACATCAGGATTTTTACTACTAACTATCTCTTTAACATCTTCCATTTCTTCTCTTAATTCCTTTGTATCAACTAAATACTCATCCTTAGAATTACAATCTAATATCACATCTAATTGAAATCCCAAAACTTTCAAATAATTCATATCTTTCCTCCCTCTAATTGTATTTTATACCATTACATGTTATAATTAAAATATATATTTCTTATGTTAATTATAAGGAGGACTTATGAATATAGATTTAAACCTTTATTTATTATTTCACACAGTAGCAAAACTAGGGAGTATTACTAAAGCAGCAGAAGAACTCTACGTATCACAACCAGCAATAACACAAAGCATAAAAACATTAGAACATCAATTAGGAGCAACTTTATTTATACGTACAAAAAAAGGAGTGACACTCACAGAAGAAGCAAAAGTACTTTATAATTATATTGATGAAGGGATAACATACATTAAAAATGGCGAAGCAAAATTTCAAGAATTAATGAATTTACAAGATGGCACTTTAAAAATAGGTGCAAGCACAACTGTAACACAACATGTACTCTTACCTTACTTAGAAAAATTTACGACACTCTACCCTAACATAAATGTTTCAATTACAAACCACTTAACATCTGATTTAATAAAATTACTTAGAAATGGAACAGTTGACTTACTTATACTAAACTTACCAACTACAGAACATGGAGACTTAGAAATAATACCATTTATGGAAGTACACGACATACTAGCAGTTGGAGAAAAATTAAAATCACTTTCACTTAAAGAACAACAACTTAAAGACTTACAAAAAAAAGACTTCATCTTCCAAAAAAGTCCTTCAAACACACGTGAATTTCTAAATAATTTCTTAACTAAAGAAAAAATTGAAATAATACCTAAATACGATGTAGTAAGTTTTAATTTAGTCAAAGACATGACCACCATAGGCCTTGGAATTGGATACCTCACAAAAGAATTTATTGACTCGGAAATTCAAAGTAAAAAACTTTTTCCACTAAATATAAACCCTACTATTCCATCAAGAAAAATAGGACTAGTAACTCTAAAGAAAAACATTCCATCATTTGCTTCAAGATCATTTATAAATATAATTTTAGAAAAAGATACCCATTAATTTGGATATCTTTTATTTAAGCCTAACTTTTTAATATCAGTTTGTTCCACTTCTATAACTTCATCTGCTACTTGTACTCTAGCAACTTGCCTAGACTCTACATTTTCTTCTTCTAAAAATTCATTCTTATTAATAATAATTTCACTATATTCTATGACTTTAGCAACATCTAGTCCCATCTCTCTAGCTAACTCAAGAGAATCCCCTATCTCATCACTATAATCACTTATATTTATACCTAACTTATCTAAAATCTTCTTTTGCATTTTATCTCTTTTATTAAAATATATAATAGGACACAAAACACCCACAAAAGGTGAACTCAAAATTATTGTTAATCCTAAATTAGGATTAAATTTTCCAATCATAAAAGGCGCAGACAACATTAACATAGACATAACACCAAACATCATAGAATATCTGCACGTATCATAAAACTTATTAGATTTACTCATAAGCCTATAAAATTTATCACTTATTACTCTTTTCTTAGAAAGCCTATCTAACTTAGAATAATTATAATTAATTCGTTTATCAAGTTCACTAATAGCACTACTATCTACATTCTTCCTAGATAAATCATAATCTAAAGAAAGTTTATTACACATTTCCACTTTATCTTTTATTACTTTAATAGCCTCTTGTTTAACCATTGCATAACTAATAACCCTGTCTATTTCAAAATCTAATTTAATTATCTCTTCCTCTATCTCTGTATTTTTACTAGCCTTAGAAAACTCTTGAACTCTCTTCTTATTATTAAATTTCTTTATAAGTGCTCTATCAATTAGTACACTCGTACCCAAAGAACTCATTACCAAAAATGGTATTAACATAACAGGAAGACCACTTATAACTAAAGCACCAAATGACATCATATAAAACACAGTAGAAAGTCCTAATACTCTAGTAAAACGCTCATGAAAACTAATAGATTCCAAAAGATCTCTTCTTCTTTTCATTTCTCTAACTTTATTATTTTCTTCTTCATATTCTTTACTTAATTTACTCTTAATTTTTTCAAACATATTTCACACCCTAATAATTAGTATTTCTAGTCAAATGATAAGGTTTCTTTACTTTAACTTTTTTAGAAGCCAAAAAGAAATAATCATTTATATCTATAGTTTTAGTATTATAAAGTCTTTTACTAATATAATCAAGAACAACAATCACACTAGCCCTAATCTCTACCTCAAACTTAGAAGAAACACCAATTTTTTGTCTATTATCCACAAGGTTAGATAATTCTTCATTATATTTTGTAATACCCAGTCCTCTCATAATTTGAGGTATCTTATAATCTGCACATCCAACTAAATGAGAATAATCCACATCTATTCCCTCTAATTTTTCTCTTATATGTAAAATATCAGAAACAAGTAACTGAGCAAGTTTATAAAAATATACTCTCTTTCCATTATAAATTCTTTGGTCTTTAAAACGATTAAATTTACTTATTATAAGTTCAAATAATTCCCTATCATCTCTAATATTTTTAATATAATTATAAAAGTCACCGTTCATTTGATAATCAACAACTTTCTTTATATCTATCATTGTATCATATCTAATACTAAGTAAAGGTATATCTACATTTCCTTTCAATATATAAGCAAATTCATCCAATTCCATATCTCCAAAATTAACTTTACCACAAGTATTAACATGTTTTATCATAGAATACATAAGAGCATCACTTCCATCTTTCATACCCTCACTAGTTTCTATAGTCCACTTAGGCTCACCCCAAAAAGAGTAATCTATAGCCTCAAAATAAAGTAGAAAATTGATGATAGTAGAAACATCAAAGTCTAATAAACCATAAGGATTATCACTAAGCCAATGCTTCATTTCTCCAAATTCATTTTCTTCTATAAACTTATCAAGCACTTCATAATCTATTTTCACATATCTTGAACAATTCATTACCATTTTAGAACTTTCAACAATTTTATCTAACATATTATTTCCTTCTTTCTACAAAAATCATATTTTCCTAACACACACTTTGCAAATTCTCTTCCCTTTTCTAAATAATCATCTATTCCAACTAAATCTAAAGCATTATAACCTAGAAAGTAAGTTGATTGATATAGAGAAACAATTTCTCTTTCTAATAGCAAATCCATAGTTTCATTAAACACACATAATACTTGCTTAGTACTAATATCATTCTCACAAGCATATTTCTCACAAAAAACATCTTTAAAAATATTAAATTGATTAAAATCTTTATCAATATCTTTAATAGAAACAAAAGTAGCTAAAACTAAATTATAAAAATAAAGTTTTGCCATATCACCTGTAAGAATAAATGTTGACTCATATTTATTATTTAACTTTCTAACATCGCTAGACTTATACCATACATATACAGAATTGCTACTTGTATAAATAACAGTATCTTTAGAATCATTGTCTGCTAAACAAATATCAGGAACTCTTTTACCCATTATTAATGATAACTCTTTATTTAAATGTTTATGTCCTTTACAATCTGTATCTTGACTAAACATATCTATATCACAATCTTTACCTTTTAAAACATAACTATTAACATCATCATAAATACGTTTTTCAAGTGATAAATATAAGTTTCTCCAACCGATTTCATCTAATTCAGAGAAAATAGAAAAGAAATCTTCTTCTAATTTTTCTGAAACTCCATAACCGAAAATTTCTTTAACTTTATTTCTTATAGTATTAACCCAAAAATAAGCAGTTATTTGATAAGAATCCAACTCTATACATTCTTTTTCCATAAATCCTCCTAATTTTTTATTCACAATGCCATTGTATCATACTATCACAAAACTTCATATGAAAAGTTACATTTTTTTATTTTATAGCACTCACTTAAGCATTTTAACATATAAAATGATTCACAATAAAATACTAATTCTTTAAACTTCCAATTGATACAACATAAACACCATCATCACGTTTATAAGAATAATTTGCTCCTGTTAAAACAACTAAGAAAGATGGCTTTCCACACTTCTCAATATTTACACGACTTTTAAATTTCAAAAAATTTTTTATCACCTCATCTTGAGATAATCGCAACGCAACTTTACAAAAAAAGCAATTTCTATTTTACATTTTGAGAAAAAATCATTTTACAAAAAAAGACGATTTCTCGCCTATACATAAATCCCCTCATGTTTAATTCTTGCACTAAATGCCTGTGCCTTATCATACTTACTTATAGTTATTACTTTACCAAACATCAAACTTTTCTTAACATCAATAATTCTTTGATTAGTAGAACCTCTAAACACATATTCAAAACTTCTATTATCAATCTCAAATTTTCCATCAACAAGAACATCTATCTCACTAAGAAAATCCATATACGTTTCGTTGCTTTCACTCATTTTAAGGAGCTGTTCAAAAGTAAACCCAGTATAAGTCCAAATATTTAACCCTTTACTTCTAGCATACTTAGCAATTAATGAACACTCCTTAGGCTGCATAAAAGGATCTCCCCCAGAAAAAGTTATACCATCTTGTCCTTCTAACCCATCTATCATTTCATAAACTTCTTCTAAATCCACTAAAGCACCACCATTAAAATCATGAGTCTCTGGATTATGACAACCTGGACAAGAATGAGGACATCCTTGAGTCCAAATAACTGTACGAATGCCCTCACCATCTACTATACTGTCAGGTTGTAAATATGCTGCCAACCTTATTTGCATTATGCTGCACACTTTTCCTTGCACATTACATCTTTTATACCAGTATGCTTAACACGATCTTTCTCCTCTGCTCTCTTACCATTATTAAAGTGTCTTACATCTCCTGATAAATAACCTGTTACCCTTCTAATTCTCTCAAAATTTACCCCTTCACCAACTGTTTTTTTCATAATATCTCTCCTTCTTTCTTTTAACTTATTTTTATCTATTTCTCAGCATTACAACTACATGTAATGTCTGTTATTTGCTCCATTGGAACGCCTTCACACTCACGTCTACCACATCCTGGACAAACATCACCAATTACCCCAACATATCCACATACTGGATCTCTATCTACTGGATGATTAATAGCCCCGTATCCTATTCCTAATTCTTTCATCATACGAATAACACTTTCAAATGCCTCTACATTATTTACTGTATCACCGTCAAGTTCTATATAAGAAATATGACCAGCATTTGTAAACGCATGATAAGGTGCCTCTAAAGTAAGTTTATTCTTTATACTTATATTATAATGAACAGGAACATGGAATGAATTAGTATAATAATCTTTATCAGTAACGCCTTTAATTATTCCATAAATAGCCTTATCTATATTAACAAATCTTCCACTAAGTCCCTCAGCAGGAGTTGCAAGTAATGTGAAATTTAAATTATATTCCTTAGCATACTCATCACACTTTTCTCTCATAAATTTAATTATCTCTAATCCTAACTTCTGAGCCTCTTCACTCTCACCATGATGTTTACCCATTAAAGCCTTCAAACTTTCAGCTAACCCTATAAATCCTATAGATAAAGTACCATGTTTAAGTATTCTTCTAAGTCTATCATTAGGGCCTAACTTTTCGCCATTAGTCCACAAACCTTGCTCGATTAAGAATGGGAAATTATAAGTATGCTTACTACACTGAATTTCAAATCTCTCAAGTAACTGATCTTTAATTAAATCCATAGTTTCAGTAAGTTCCTCATAGAAACCTTTCATATCAGCTTTATCTCTCTCTTTTAAACAAATACCGTGATTAATTGCTATTCTTGGTAAATTTAATGATGTAAATGATAAGTTTCCACGTCCACCAGTTGTTTCATTATCTCTATCAGTAACATCTCCCATAACACGAGTCCTACAACCCATGTAACCTACTTCAGTTTTATAATCTCCTGGCTTATAATATGCTAAGTTAAAAGGTGCATCTATAAATGAGAAGTTTGGAAACAATCTCTTAGCAGAAACCTTACAAGCAAGTTTAAATAAATCATAACTAATGTCTTCTGGATTATAATTTACTCCCTCTTTCACTTTAAATATTGACACAGGAAATATAGGAGTTTCACCTTTACCTAGTCCTTCATCTAAACTAAGTAAATAATTTCTAATAACCATTCTTCCCTCAGGACTTGTATCTGTTCCAAAGTTTACAGAAGAAAATGGTACTTGTGCTCCAGCCCTAGAATGCATAGTATTTAAGTTATGTACAAAGGCTTCCATCGCTTGATAAGTTTGTCTATCAGTTTTATTAATAGCCTTATCATAAGCTTTCTTAAATCCTTTTATTAATGTCTCACTATCTTTACAATAAGGATAAAACTCTTCTAAATCAATCTCTATAGAATTAAGTTTATCTATATCCTTACTAATCTTATCCATATTTACAAAAGATAACATATCCTCATAATCAAGTAAATCATAAATCTGCTGTTTAAATTGTTTCTTAAATGTTTTTAAAACCCCTGGAGCCATATAATAATCAAACGCAGGAATACTTTGTCCACCATGTTGATCATTTTGATTAGACTGAACTGCTATTGCAGCAAGTGCTGAATAACTAATAATATCTTGTGGACTTCTCAAGTGCCCATGTCCTGTAGAAAAACCATTCTTAAAAAGTTTATCTAACTCTATTTGCATACAAGTAGTAGTTCCCATAGGTAAGAAATCCATATCATGTATATGTATAAGTCCTGAATCATGTGCTTCACTAAATTTATGTTTCATCAAATATGACTTAGCAAACTCTTTAGATACTGTAGAACCATATTGAAGCATAGTTCCCATAGCAGTATCTCCATCTACATTAGCGTTCTCCCTCTTATTATCATCTTCATTAGCAGACTTAAGTCCAAGCCCCTCTATAGTTTTTAAGAACTTATGCATCTTCTTTTCTTCAGAAAATAACATTCTTGACTGTGCTCTTCTCTCACGGTACTCCGAAAAATGATCAAATACTTCTTCGTACCCTTTTTTCTTTAAAGACTCTTCTATTAAATCTTGAATTTGTTCTATTTTTATTTTATCTTGGTCTTTAAAATCTTTCTCTATTCTAGAAATAACTTCTTTATATACAACTTGTACATCTTTCTCTGAATACTTATGAACTTCATCATCCCCATTTCTTTCTGTAAAATGATCCATTCCTTTTTTTATAGCAAGCGCTATCTTAGCACCATTAAAGTCAACTTTCTTTCCGTTGCGTTTAACAACATTAAGTTCTGATATTTTCTCTAATTTTTCTACCATATCTACTTCCTCCAAACCTCTTATCTTTAACATCTCCATTATATTATTTATTGAAGTTTAATTCAATATATTTTGACAAAAAAATCAAAAAATATTTTTAAAAGTTTTTCCCAAAGTCAATTTTTTTCACTATTTATCTGTATTTGTATTTTATTATTCACTTTTAGTTAAACCTAGGTTACACCTAGGTTTATACCTTATTATTCACTTTACACACACTTGAACATTTTTCCAAAAAAATCATTTTTTTCAAAAACAACATTTTAAATTTTTTTGATTTTTTCATTTTTTACATAAGAACATTTTAAAAAAATTAAGTACAAATCATTTAAATATAAGACATTAGAAAAAAACAGATTTTTACAATTTTTTAAAAAAAATAATAACTCAATTATTTTTAATTTTTATAAAACTCTAAAAATCCAAATTAAAACAATAAGAACTTACTCTTATTGCTCCTCATTAACTAAATTATTCTTATCTACTTCATCAATTTGATTATCATTATTATAATAAAAAAAGCACATAACCACAAAACAGAAATAATTGAAATTATAAATAACATAATATACGATATCTGTCTTTCTTATAATTATTGCAGTTACACCAATTGTTACTTTAATAATAAGGAAACACGCTAACAATATCTTTATCAATAACCTTAATACCAGTTACCAAAGCAGTTGTCAAAGATATATTACAAGAAATACATTTGCTATATTAAACACTGTATTACCCGTAATTTCAGTCAAACTTGTAAAATACCTAAAAAAGCTACTTATAATGAATAATAAAAAGCTATACAACAATATGTAAAGCTTTTTCATATATTAAACCATAATATCTTTATAATCAACTTCTCTAATTTCGCTATCCAAAATAGAATAAAGATAAGTATTAACTCTTTTACCAGTAAGTTTCTCAATATATCTCTTATACCCATCTAACTGAATAACATATGCTTCATCTTCTACATTTTTGAGTTTATAATCAATTATATCAACATAACTATCATACACAATCATACAATCTATAATCCCATGAAAAGTATTACCATCTTCTTCATACATAAACTCGTATTCTTTATAGACCTGAGCCTCCCTAACATTTTCAAGCATCTTATTACTTAAAAACTTAATAACTTTATTTCTAACAAACTCATCTTCTATCAAATCTAATCTAGGATTTTTAAAATCAATATACTCTAAACACTCATGTATTTTAGTACCAAACTCCATATTTTTAATCTCTTCCTTAGTATTTAGCTTACTTACCGTCTTAGAAAAGTGCTTACTCTCCATTACACTCTCCTTCACAGGTGGAAGTTCTAAAACATTAATAATTTCACTACTAGAAAGATTTAACTTACTATTACTACTTTGATACAAATAATCCTTACTTACTTGACTCTCATAATCAATTACCTTAAAACTCTTTAAAATACTCCCACCAAGACTATTAATAATATCTGCTAAACTTTTAAACTTCTTTCTAACACTACAATCAATTAACCTTTCCCCATTATCATTTATCTCACTATTAGGAAGTACGAAAATCATTTTCTCTCTAGCCCTAGTAAGTGCAACATAAAATAGCCTTATCTTCTCACTAATCTCATCTACAATATAATCTTCTTTAACTAAAGTTTTTAGAAAAGTCTCTGCTATTCCTTCATCAAAATAAGGTACGACTAATCCATACTTATCACTAAACAAAAACTTCTCAATCACATCCCTAATATTAAACTTTTTATAAAGGCCAGTAAAATAACAAATAGTCCCATCTAGTCCCTTAGACTTATGAATAGTCATAACTTTAACACTATCTGCACTTTCCTTATTAACTGAATACCTAATAGAGTACCCATTTTCTAACAATTTCTTTAAATAATCATTAAACTGATAAATATCATACCCAAGACCACCTAAATTACTAGCAAGAACAAGAATTTTCCCTAACTTAACCTCACCTTCTTCTTGATCACCTACACTAATACTCTTCTCATAAAAATTAGTAATCCTAATTATTTCACTAATAACATGATAAACATCAAAAACATCTAACCTATAAGAAAGCTCACTAAAATCCTTATAAACCATACTATCCCAAATATTAGAATTTTTAACATAACTATAAATCTCATCATCACTCATACTATACAAGAAACTTCTAGCAATACTCACAAAATCCCTCTTAAAATCTCCATTATAATCACGTCTTTTAATAGAAATAACAAAATCTATAATATTAGAAATTAAATAAGTCTCATCACTATTCTCTAAATTCTCATCCTTATACAAAGTCACAGGAATACCCGAGTATGTAAAAATCCTCTTATACAAATTAAAATTACTAGCACGGTCCATCAAAATTAGAAAATCACTATAACACACTCTTCTAATAGAGTTCTTTTTATCATAAACCATATACCCCTGACTTATTTTTTCTTTTATATCTCTAGCAACCAAAAATGCTTCAATCTCTTCATTAGTAAACAAACTGTCCTTTTCTCTATTATATTGCCAAAATTCACTATAACTATTTTCCTGAGTCTTACCTGACTCTTCATAAGCCATATTTCCAAAAACCATTTGATGACTTACAATATATGAAGCACCACCTAGAGCCTCATCCATAACTTGCCTAAAAATCTTATTTATATCATCAAGCACCTCACTCCTTGACCTAAAATTACTAAGCAAATCTATTTTTTTACCACCGTTACCACTAGAATAATCATTATACTTATCTCTAAAAATATTAGGGTTAGCATTCCTGAAACGATAAATAGACTGTTTAACATCCCCTACCATATAAACATTATTATTAGAAATTAAAGAAACAAACTCTTCCTGTAAATCATTAGTATCTTGATACTCATCCAATAAAATCTCTTTAAAACTATTTCTTATCTCATCACAAATATCAGGATTTTCTTTAACTATCTTTATACTCATCTTAGCAATATCAATAAAATCATAAACCTTATTTTCCCTCTTATATTCATCTAATCTTACAAAATACTCTCTAATTATATCTATAACTACACTAGCATTATCTTGAGTCTTATAAAAACTATTTCTAATATCATCTTCATCCCCAAAGATAAGTAAATCCTTTAAAGCCTTTATAGCGCTACTTAATTCTTCTTTACATATTTTACCATCTTCTATAGTATCTCTAGGCAAATTAGGAAGTCTAAAACTAAGAGCACTTTTTAATTCAAGCAAACTCAAATCATCATAAATATGTTTTGTAAGCTCACTTACTTTATCTGCATAATCACTCCCCATCACTAAATAAAGTTTCTCTTCACAAGCCTTAATCTCATTCTTAGCATTATCTATTAAACCCTTATACTCACTCAAAAACTTAAGAAAATTATCTTCTTTATAATATTCACTTATATAACTATCTAAAAAATCATAAATATCCCACTTAAGTTCTAATTTAGAAGCAATACTAATGATAAGTTTACGAATACTCTCATCATCTTTAACAGAGTTTTCTCCAATCATCTTAAGAAATAACTCATTCTTACTTTCATAAAAAGACAAAAATACCTGGTCCATAATCTCATCTTTTTTCATCATCAAAAGCGAACTATCTCCAATATTAATATCCCTATCTATTCCTAACACATAATGATATTTCTTTAAAATAGAAAGTGAAAAACTATCAAAAGTAGTAATATATGCTTGATCTAAATTAGATAACTGACTTTTAAGTTCAGGAATACTCTTTAATTCTTCTCTAATTCTATTCTTCATCTCTAAAGCAGCAGCAGAAGTAAAAGTCATTATAAGTAACTCCTCTATATTAACACCACTCTTCAATTTATCAATTACTCTAGCACTCAAAACAGCAGTTTTACCACTTCCTGCTCCAGCACTAACAATAATATTTTCACCATTTGATTTTATAGCTTCTTCTTGTTCCTTAGTCCACTTTGGCATCTACTTCACACTCCTTATCTATATTAACAATATCTCTTTCACTTCTAAAACAAATATCCTTAAACTGACAAAACTCACAACCAACATTCTCTAAACCAACTCTCTTAGGATTAATATCAAACTTACACTCCTTAATATCAGAAATAACCATTTTTATATTATCATTAATCTTAGTCTTAATATCATCCATCTCTTCCTTAGAAAGCACTTTACTATAATGATAAAACCCTTTAGAACTTTTCCTAAGTCCCTTAATAACTTTACTATCTTCATAACTAGAATCAAACTTTACAAGTTTATCCTCTTCTCCTAAACTATACCCCTGTAAATAAAGTTTCTTACTCTTTTGCTCTAAATAAGACTTACCTTCTTCTCTAACTATCTCTGAATTTATAATCTTTTGCAAATAAAATCCCACTAAACTATAATTCTTAAACTCTTCACTTTCACTAAGTAAATACAAATAAACTGGAAGCTGTACACCAATACCATACTTAACTAAAGACAAATCCATCTTAGTATTCCCAGTCTTAAAATCAACAACAGCCATAAGTTTCTCATCTTTATTATACATAATCTTATCAATAATCCCCATAAACAAGACATTATCTTCATTAGTAGGATTAATATAAAACTTTCTCTCATAACATTCGTCACTCAAAACAGAATAATTCCTCTGCCTCTTTATCTCACTTATAATAAACTCTGTCTCTCTAAATAACTTACATAAGAAAAACTTTTCTCTAGCATCACTTACTATATTATTCTCTTTAATATAATTATCCCATTCATTCTTTAAATCAAAACCATCATTATTACATCTAGATAAAACCAAATGAATTAAATTCCCAACACCTCTCATAAAAGAATTTTGATACCTCTCTACCTTTAATACATGACTTAAATAATACCTAAAAGAACATCTATTAATTATATCTAAACTACTACTAGAAAGAATTATCTTCTCATTTATACTAGACTTATCAATAATTCCACTAAATCTATTATCATACCCCTTATATCCTAAATCTCTATAACTATTTATTAATTTAATTAAACTTTCACTTACTTCTCCAAACTTATAATATTTATCTAACTCTCTAGACAAAATAATCTTATTATCTAAATTACTTCCACCAAAACTATTCACATAATCAAAATACTCTACATCCAACTCTTCCAAAAAACTTGATGGATAACACTCCCCATTTTCACTCTTTTTCTTATAACTAATAACGACATTCTTATTATGTTCAAAAAAATATTTAACCTTTTTCTTCTCATTCATACTCTTTTCTAAAGAAGTTACTCTTCCTAACTTAGATTTAACTTTATCACTTAAATAATCTTCATCCTTATATATTCTAGGCATAACCCCTTGATTAAAGTTAACCACAAACACATACTCATCCTCATCATAAATACTATCTATATTCCCTTCACTTACTGCATTATTTATAACCTTAGATTTTATCTTAGTATTCTTTAACTCTTCCATTATAATATTGTAAGTCACTTCATCTTTAGGTAAACTAGCATACTTATTAAAAACTCCAAGAACTATATCATATATTTCTTTTTCTTCTTCACTCTTAACCATTTCACTTAATTTATCTAAACCCATAAACAAATCATCTGAACTAAAAAGCATTTTAATAAGTGGCAAACTATACAAACAAGTATCTACATGAATATTACTAGGTATATTATATCTTGGAAAAATCTTTTCTATACACATCCTATAATCATCATCAAGATTAACAATCTTTATTTTACTAGGACTAACCCCACTTCTTATTAACTCTAAAATATTTATTGTTAAACACCTAACTTCATCTTCTAATGTATCACACCTATAAACCTGTCTTGTATAACTATACTTTTTAACATCTAAAAACGAATAACTTACACCGCTTAACAACTGCTCCTCATCACTATCTAAAAAATCTTTACCATGCAAAACCACATTACTAGACTTAATACTATTTATAGCAAGCACATTCCTAATTATTAATCCTTTACTATCAAGATAATCATAAATCCCCTTAAGTTCTTTAACTTCATCACTTAAAAAATATAAATTATCAAGAATAATCTTAGCATTACTTACACTTAAACCTTCCATTTTAATAACCTCGTATAAAGCCTTTACATCATAAGAAAACATCATTCTTTTTCTTAACTCTCCAAAACTAATATACTTTACACTATCTAACTTACTATTATTAAAAATAAGTTTATTTTTATTTTCACTACTTACTACCATCAAAGTTTCCATCTTACCACTTCCACATACTATTCTATCACTATTAACTTAATATCAAAAGAAAAAGATTGCATATCACAATCTCAAATTCTTACCATATTCTTCTTTATTTTCTAATTTTTTTGATATCAAATATTGAAGTAAGTTTTCTAATTCATGAGCATTTAAATTTTCACCATTATAAGAATGTAAAGATGTTGAAACAACTAAATTTTCTAAATCGAAATTGTTTATCTCTAATCTTTCACCAAACTTGTCTTCAAAAACTATACTACATAAAATAGTAGCAATTCTTCTATACTCATCTAATCTATTATTACTCAAAATAACCTTATCTTTACCTTCATATTTATCATATGTCACGTGAAAGAACAAACCCAAGATAAATTTAGAAGCAGGTGATGGTCTATCAAAATTAAAGTTTTCAAAAACTAAATTATTAACTTTAATATATGCGAAAATTGTTACAGGAGAACTATAACGATAAAAGCTTTCTAGTGACATTTCACTACTTATCCACTTTACATCGTTAACCATTTCTAATGTTGAAGGAACATACATAGTACTCATTCCCTCATAATCTCTAGCAGGGAAATTAAACAACCTTTCTAATCCTTCATTTAACTTAAGAAGATCAAACTGATGCCCACCAAAAATATCTCCATCTATTCTTTTTAAAGTTGACGGTGTATAAACTACTTTTCCATCACTTAAACTTCTAATTTTCTCTAACAAATCACTAGTCTTAGATTTCGTACAATCAATACTAATTATTCCTTCTGGTATATGATAAACATAAGGATAATCATACTTCTCTCTAATAGGTACAAATAACTTTTCATATAATTTAGACAAACCATTATCTAATTTTATTAATTCACAAATTGACTCTAAAGGAATTTCACTTTCCCAAGTAAACACACCATCATCTAAAATAGAATCATATTTATCTTTCTTATCTTTGGTAAATCTAAAAAACTCTAAAATACCTTTCTTACTTTCTAATGATATTAAAAATGAAAGCAAAAACTTACTATTAAGAATCTTATACCAATCATACTCTTTCTCGCCATCTTTTAACACATTAACTATTAGTTTAACATACACACCATACTCACTACCTAATAAATGATTTAACACTTGATTTTTACCAGTCAATATATTGCTTATTTTTTCAAAAATTATCTCTTTATATTGTTCTAATTCTACATAATTAAGATTTTTAAATCTCATTTCATTATAATCATGTATTAAATCTTTTGTTATAATACCAAATTTAATTCCATATAACTTCTTAATTAACTCGTCACTTACTAAGTCTCTACCATAATCACTAAATACTCTAACTCTTAACTCTAATTCTCTAAAATCTTTTAAAGTTCCATTACTCCCATTATAAGAATAACTTTCTAAACCTTCTTCTATATATTTTATAATATCTTTATGTTTATAAACCCTAATTTCCAATTCTCTTTCAATACGGGCTATTTTATCTATATCTGACGGAGAACTTTCACTATTATAATGTACTACTTTATTAGGTAACATCACTCTAAACATTTCTTCTAACATCACTAACTTACTACGAACTAATGAAGTATCTTCTTCTAAAGTATCTGCCATTCTTATATTAGCATTAGCATCTATAAAAATAGCTTCCCCTTGAGTTTGAAACACATTTGCTAAAACCAATAATTCATCAAGTTTATTACTAACTGCTCTTCTTTTAATAGTATTAAAAATACTTATCTCATTTAAAATCTCTTCTAAAGCTATAATTCTAATTTCAATTGTTTCTATAATTTCTAAGATATTCTGTAAATATAAATCTTTCTTCTTTGCCTTTACTATTAAATTTAATTTCTCACTATAATTATCAATATTATCAAAAACACTATCTTCCTTAAGAAATAAATTTACTACAAGTTCTATATACATATCCATTTCTTGTTTAAAATAATCTATATCTAAGTCTCCACTAAAAAGAACTTTAGAATTTAATTTATCCTGAATACTTTTCTTATATTCTTCTAACATCTCTAACTCATTATCTCTAAGTTCATTTCTACTACGAATATGTACTGTATCCCTTAGTCTCATTAATTGAGAATAGACAACGTCTTTATCCCTACTAAATAATTTCTTAAACCAACCAAAACCTTTCATAACCAGATACCCCTTTTGCTAACTATAATTGTACCATATAACTGTAAGAAAGTCAATTAAAACGTAACAAATCATGTACCATAAAAATTAATAATAAAAATAGAGTTATTATCTATACACCCTATTAATTTAATTTTGTCATTTTCTACATCATCCAATTCATTTAGTATTTATTAACATTTCACTAGCCTCATCATAATTCCATATACCTAAATGTCCTTTAACTTCTATCGGTTTCACAACTTGTATATTTTCTAAAATCCAAGCATACCTGCCTTCTTCATAACCACCACAAATATACTCTTGATAATTATTACTTCTCATCTCTTCTACATAATCATTAGTCATATACACACAATCTATTAATTCACATTTACATATAATTTTACCATAATTTAGATTACCTTTATCTACTAAAGACATAAGTTCAAAGTTCTCTCTACTTTCTTTTTTCATCTTAGTACTACCTAGCATGAATATATAATTCACCCCTATAATTAGTCTTCCAACTTCTAGTCTCTACTTGTTTCTTACCTACTTAGACAATCTCTTTGTATTTTTATACTCACTAACATACCAATCTAAAAACTTATCAATCGAAGAAACACGACTACTCTTTCTACCAAACAATTCTTCTTCACTCATCTGTGCTAAAGCTTTATCATAACCCAAAGGAATATATAAATACCATAACTTACTTTTAGCTAGTTCACTCTCACTCCCTTTTACTTCTTCACTTAAAGTACCATAATCAACATCATAAAAAGTATAAAAATCTTCACCGTCATAAAATGTAAGAGCATCCACAAACTTACAACTTCTATCCCTAACATCTCTCATAACTTCTAAAACCATATCAGGATCATTAGCTATTCCACTTCTTTTAACGAATGCACCAGGATATCCTGGATTATTTGGATAATTATCTATATAAAATCCACTATCTATAACAAAACAAGGCTTATTTAAAATTTGAAATGCTTGCCTAGCCTTATCTCTAGAAATCTGTGTAATATCATTTACTTGAAGTTCATCTAAATCTATATTCTCCCAAACTAACTCTATTCCTTTATCTTCACATCTCTTTTTAGCAGAAAAATACTTTCCCTTATTTCCTGTAACAAAAACAACACTTTTCATTTTGACATCACTCCTCTATAATTACATAATTTTCTAACAACCTCTGTGTCATAATCAGGACATCAATTCCTGATATAAAATCTAATCCCCTCATACTTAGCATAAAATATTCTTCTTTCTAACTTTTCAAAGTTAACTTTATAGCTTTCTGTAAATTTATGTTCCATTATTTCCCTCCAAAATAATAATAGCATTAGAACAGGAAACATATATGTCACATTACAAAATTTCTATAAACTTTATTCTATTAAGATAAAAATGTCTTATCTCACACCTTAATTCACAATAAGCAGCCACACCCCATTCATTACGTAAAACTATTAATTCATAAGGAACTATTTTTCTCTTTAAAACATTACCATCTTTAGATTCATACTTTATTAAACACTTCTTCTTATCATTAATTGCTTTACTTAATTTATTATAAACATTACTATCTTCTAACCTTATTTCTTTTCTTAAACCAAATCTTCTAGGAATAGAAACATCTTGATTTAAAACATACCCTCCATAAGGTCCTTTAATAGTATCAATATATATACCTGCTTTTTCTATCTCATCTTTATAAACTCTTACCATTCTAGGGGTAACCTCTAACAAGCTTGAGAGTTCTCTTATACTATACTTTCTTCCAGTACTTAAGTACTCTATCATATTAAGAACATTACTAATTTTAGACATAATACCACCACTTAACTATGTATTATAGCATACTTACAGTTTATTTTTTTATATAAATTTTATAATTTAAATAAGAAAGAGTCAGGTGATTAAATGAATAACTTAACTTTATATCATGATTCAAAAGAAGGCATAATTGGAAAAATAAAGCCTAACAGTAGAAAAAGTTGTGATTTTGGACAAGGTTTTTATATGGGAGCAAACATTAATCAGCCATTAACTCTAATATGCAACTATCAAAATCCAAAAATATATACATTAAATTTAGATCTAACTAACCTAAAAACAAAAGAATTTAACCTTAACCTCGAATGGGCATTATTTATTGCATTTAATCGTGGAATAATGGACAATTTACAAGACTCTAAAAGAAATCAGAAATAATTAAGGTTTTATTGCAAACGACCGACTATTTATAACCCTTGATAAATTTTTTAATAATGAAATTACTGACGAAGCACTTATACATAGTTTATCTGCTTTAGACCTTGGTAAACAATATGTCGCCGTTACAGAAAAAGCTTGCAAAAGGATAACAGTTATCAAAGAAGAAAGCATATCTACAGAAGATAGAAAAAATCTTAAAATAAAAAGTGAAAAGTCAAGAGAAGAAGGAATCGAATTAACTGAACAAATAGGCATACATTTTAGAAGAATTGGTCTTTATTTTGACGAAATTTTGGAAGAAGGCATAATTGATGAATAATTTAAGTGTTTTAAATAGACGACTTTATGAACTACAAGGAAGACTTTTTGAGTTATCCTTAGAAAAAGGATATAATTCTGAATATTTTATAGAAAAATTTATGAACAGTGAAACAGCCAAAAGATTAGATGACATATATGACAGGTTGCAGTGGGCTGGTGAAAATTACATATTAGAAGAACTAGAAGATGAAGTAACTTTAATTAAAGATAATAATTCATATTCAAAAGAAGTAATGTTTTGGACTGGATATACTTATAGATACTGGCACTACTACAAAAAAGAAACTAGTAAAAACATTTATAAAATAGCAAATGCAAACAATATGAAAGAATGTTACTTAGCATTTCATACAAAAGATGTTACAATGGCTATAGACGATTTATATGAAATAAGTGAGAAAATGTAAACTGAAAAAGATAAAAAGTAAACATTTTACGTGAAAATTTTGTGTAATTTCGTTAAAAATCACTTAAAAACAAAAACTTATTAACAAAAAATGTGGATAACTTGTCACTTATCCACATTTTTTAGTCTTTCCTAATCTTAATAACATCATCACTATTTACATATCCAATTAACAAAGATGACTCATCATCATGCATACTTACGTTGTTTATAACTTGTTTCTCATCATAATTAGCATAACAATATTTACACAAATGTTTACAAGAATTATACTCTCCTATATCCACCATCTGAGCACATCCACATCCACGTGCTGCCCATTTCTTAAACTTTTTACCAGTCAAAATATACGCCTCTTCTAAAGACACACACTCACCCCTAGTAAATCCATACTCACATAAATTATTCTCCTCAAAACAAGTTTGAACACTCATACCACATCTAGAGGCACTCTTACTAAACTCACTTCCGATTATCTTATAATCTTCCACACTCATTTCTCTTAACTTAAGAGTATCTTTATTATTTCTTACATTCTTATAATTATCCACAAAAGAAACAATAATCTTACTAACATACCCATCTAAAAGCACACACATCTTATCAAATGCTTTAACATGATATTCCAAAGTATACTTATTATTAATTAATATTGGATCATATCTAACAGAAACATTATCTTTACCAATAATATTAGAAATCTCTTTAATACATTCAATTATCTCACTCTTATCAGGAACACCAGGCTCAATATCACTTTTATAAGAAGTAAGAGTCACTTGAAAAAGAATAGGTTTATTTATTTCATTAAGATAAGGAATAATAGGTTTAGGATTCTTAGTACAAAAAACTATCAAATCCACATCATCAAAATATATTCTACTAACTAACTTCCTATTAAAAGGATTTCTAACATCAACAAAACCATCTCTATATCTATTCATAAACCAATTAGTATAAAAAGCCACAATATCTGTCCTACCACTAACATTTAAAATCATATTACCCCCATTTTCTAAACATTAAGATAACAATTCCCCATTTAAATAAGAATAATAAAGATAACTAGGATTGCTATAATACACACTAGAATTAAAAAGAAATAGCTTCACTAATATTATCAATTTTTTCACATATTAAATCATAATAGTTTTTATCTATTTCACCAGTTTCGTATATCTTGCCAATATATCTTTTAAATTCAATTTTAACTTCACTTTCTGACACTATTATACCTCCAGAAAATCTAATCTATATACCACTAACTTTTAAAATCGTCTACTCATCACTCACTAACCAATCTATTATATTTATAACCTTTATTCCATTATAATCATTATTAATAGACTTATCCATAGTCAAAATCACTTTTTCATAATTATCATTAATGCTTTCTAAACCTCTAAGTTCTCTTGTTCTCACTTCTTCATTTGCTAAAGACTGAGTAACTTGATAATATATTATCTCATTAGGATTTTCTGCTACAAAATCAACTTCAAAATCATTAAACTTTCCAATATTAACTTTATAACCCCTTCTAAGTAATTCTAAATATACAACATTTTCAAGCAAATGCCCTTCATCTATATTTCTAAAACCTAATACGCTATTTCTTATTCCAATATCTGAAATATAATATTTCCCCAAAGTTTTAAATAATGCTTTACTCTTTATATCTGTTCTATCCGCTCTATACATGATAAAAGACTTTTCTAACATATTCAAATAATTATCTATAGTTTGATGATTAGATTTCTCTATAATTTTATTACTGTTTAAATAATTACTTATCTTAGTTGAAGACACAGGACTTCCTATATTACTAGATAAATATTTTATAATATTTTCTAAAAGAACAGTATCTTTTATATTATTTCTATCAATTATATCTTTTTTCACTATAGAATTATATATATCATTTAAATAAGATAAAACCAATTCATCATTATCTTTTATTAATGTTATTGCAGGAAGTCCACCATATTTCAAATATTCTTTAAATTTATTATCTAAATCACTATTATCATATTCATTAAAAATTAAATATTCTTTAAAAGACAAAGGATACATTTTAATTTCTATGAATCTGCCAGAAAGTAATGTTGATAACTCAGAAGACAACAAATATGCATTAGACCCTGTTATATAAATATCAATATCAAAATCTACTTTAAAAGAATTAATAGCCTTTTCCCAAGACTTAACATTTTGTACTTCATCTAATAATAGATATAATTTATTCTTTTTAATTTTACCTTTAACATATTTATACAAGTCTTTATAATCTTTTATATCATCAAATAAAACTGACTCAAAGTTAACATGAATTATATTATCTTCTTTTATTCCATTATTAATTAAATACTCTTTAAACATAAGTAAAAGAGTAGACTTTCCACTTCTTCTAACACCAGTTATAACTTTTATAAAATCCGTATCTTTAGCATCAATTATTCTTTTCAAATATTTCTCTCTTATAACCATAACTATCCACCAATATAATAATACCAAATAAAATAAAGTTTTGCAAGTCTATTTGCAAAACTTTTAAAAAATATCTTTTTTTGCAATTGTATTTACAAAATTCATTTATAACTTCTTAGCCTTAATAACTGCAGTAGTATTATAATCAAAACTCAAAGACTCATAAAATTCTAAAAATCTATCAAAATCTAAATTTCTAATAAAATCTACATCATCAAAATCATCCGTACAATAAAGCCTATACATAAATGACTTAAAAACATCATATTTCTTATCCATATAAAGAGCATTAGCTGCGATATATTTTCTTTTAAATAATTCAAAATCTTCTATAGAAAAGCTATTATTTTTAAGTTCTTCTAACACCCTACTAACATATTCTTGAACCTCACTACTAAAAGCACCCAAATAACACTGCATATAATCTAATCTTTTACCAAAATTCATACTACGAATCTGAGAAATAATGTTTTCTTTTTTCATATCTTCTACAAAAGCAGTATCAGAACCAAACTTATTTTCCATCAAAAACAACATAAAGTATTTTATCTCATTCACACTATACTTTTCTATTTTATTTTTAAAACTAAAGCACACATAATCTTCACTAGTAGGCATATATTCTTCCTGATAACTACACCTAATCCCATCTTCATGAACTAATGCACTTTCTCTTCTATTCTCATGCCTAGGAATACTCTCATAAACACTTTCTATATAACTAACTATTTCTTCATAATCAAAATTACCTGCCACTAATAAAACCTTATTATCATCATTATAATAAGCATCATAACATAACTTTAACATATCTTTATTTATTTTCTTAGTTGTATTCTCGTCTCCTAAAACATTATAAGTCTCATCTACTATTTCTACACCACTAAATATATTTCTATCAGCAATACATGAAGCAACTCTATACATATTGTCTCTACCCATCTTTGTTTCTTCTACTATTGCTTCACTTGTCTTAACTACATCTTCACTAGTAAACACAGGATCATCTACAGCATTTATTAATTCACTAATAGACTCCAAAACATCATCAACACCTATAAAAAAGTAATTAGTACAATCCATAGAAGTACCAGCGTTCGTAACATACTTCTTTTGAGCAAATTTCCTATAAAGATGTCCATACTTAGAATGCTCTAGAAGTAAATGTTCAAGAAAATGTGCACAACCTGGTAAAACATGATGTTTAACACCATCTAAATAAAAATCACTATACTCTCCACTACTTCCATAAAAAACACCATAACTAACAAAACTCTTTTTCATATTTTTATCTAAATACAAATAAAGCCTAACACCATTCTTTAAAGTTGTCTTAATATAATTATTCTTCACTACTTTACACCCCTTCCAAAAAACACATACTTCTTAACTATATTATCTACTTCACTAATAATATCATCACTACTTAACTCATTAATTTTTTTATATAATTCTTCTTTATCAGGATAAGTTCCAAAAACATAACATGAAAAATCACCTACTACATTATTTACATCTTCACCACTAAAATAATATTCTTGATTTAACTTATCTTTAGCATACTGAAGTAATTCAGAAACTTGTTTCTTATCTTTAAGTCTTTTAAATATTTCATCAATACCATCCAAACACTTATCTTTATTTTCTCCACTAATATTAGCGCCTAAATATAAAAAACCAAACATTCTATACTTATTTATAAAAGCTCCACTTGAATATACTAATCCAAGTTCACTCCTCAAAACCTTATGACACAAACCATTCCCAGTACTTAACATACTAGCCAAAACCTTGTATAAATGAATCTTATCCAAACTATAATTATTTAATTTATAAACAACATACAAATCAGACTGTTTAGTATCATGCTCTATACTATCTTCTCCTTCACAAATATCAATAAATTCACTATAATCTATTATCTCATCACTTGACTTAAACGAAAAACTTGAAGAAATAACATTTCTTTCTTCACTATTCACGTCCCCAAATACATATCCCCTATAAAAGTTACTTAAAGTATTATTGTAAAATTCTATTAAATCTGCATCAGTTATACTTTCAACCACTTCCTTAAACTCAGAAGCATCTACTATATGATTAAGAGCAAGATTAGAATTTGGATTAATCTTATTAAGAAGTAATCTTTCTCTAAAAACACTAGGATTAGATAAACTTCTCTCCTTACTAGCGATTAACTCTTTCTTAACTTGACTAATAACTTCACTATCTAACTTTCCATTAGTAAAATTAGGCTCTAATAATATGTCTCTAACAAACTTAATAGCATCCTTCATATAATCTTCGCCTATAACCCTAGGACTAACCATATTCACATTAAAAGTAAAGAAATTCTCACTTCCAAAAAAAGTCTGCTCTGCATCAATATACATTCCATAAAAATATTTTAACTTATCTTTTATTTCTTTATAAGACTTATAATTCTTACTAGTTCTAACAAGATAACAAGACAAAATTCTAGCCTTCACTAATTCCCTAATATCTCTGCCAATTCTAAACTTAAAGCATAACTTAACAGTAGCAAACTCATCTGTATTATAGTAATATAACCCATTCTCTTTAAAAATATTATTCTTATCCATAAACACCACCCATTTCACACATATTTTATCACGTACAAAATTATTTACAAGTCTAGAAAAAAACTAAATTGTGTGCTATAATAATATATAGAAAAAAAGGGCTGTAATGAAATAAAATAATTTCATATAGCCCTTTTTATTGTGCTTTTTCAAATAATAAAGTTTTAAAAATAAATATTTATTATTTGATATATCCCAGTTTCCTCTAATCTTAGTTTAGAGGAATTATAATTTTGTTGTTTGTTTTGGCCTGTTTAGTCTATCTAATACTAATCAATATAAAAAAGTCTGTAAGAAACTAGTTATCTAATTTCATTACAGCTCCTTTTTTAATTATAATCTCTTTTTACTTTCTTTCATAACTCTTCTAACATTTGGTTCTTAATAATATCTATATCAGTAAAAAATAAATTCAATCCATTTCCCTTTAAAGATAACATATACTTAAAATTATCTATTATTTCTCTTTCAACTGAAGAAGAAATATACACTAATTTACCATCTATAGTATGCCTACTTTGAATATATTTCTCTAAAGTAGGAAAAGCATTTTGAATTAAAATTGCTTGTTCACGACCAGCAATCTTCTTAATTAATATAGTTCTACAAGCACCATATTTCTTTACTTTCTTTTCTATAATAATCTCATATTTATCTACCTTAGTGCTTAAAGGAATAAACCACAAAATATCATTCTTTTATTGCGAGATATGAAGGTCTAGAATGACCATTCTCGTGATTTATCATAAGACCTTTATTATTAATCTTATCAAAAAATTCATCTTTAATATGATATAAATATCCTGTTTGAACTTTCATATAATCACTCCCTATTCATTATATCATGCAAAAAAAGAAAACTCCACCATCTAAGCGAAGTTCCCAACATTTACAACCAGGATCATTTATAACTCGCACCACCTGGAAGCGATTAACATTTCACGACTGGGATCATTTATAGCTCGCACCACCCAGAAGCGATTAGCATTTACTTTATAATGCACTTTCTTCAAATGGAATAATAATATACTATATTTTGTCCTAAATGTCAATTATTTTGAGCAAAAATAAGTTATAAGCAACTAGTAAGTTCATCTTACTTTAATAGTATATTCAATAATTTATAAATAATGATAGAATAAACTACCAACTATTTATTTACTTTATAACAGACTATCATAATACATACAAATGTATTCCACTTAAAAATATTATATACTAAAAAAGAATCAAACGATAGAATTTTTTCTTGATTTTCATATAATTATATTGTAAAATTAATACACAAGCAAGAAAGTTATATTAAGTATAATTTTCTTACAAAAAGAAATAATATTTATACAGTATTATTTTTAGATTAGTCTATCAAATTATATTTGTTGGATTAAACCCGTGTTAGCCCATTCGGCTGCTTAAAAAAGTAACCTTAAAGGTTGCTTTTTTAATTATAGCCTCTTTTATTTAATTCTTTTAAAACCCTTCTAATCTCATCTTCACCAAAAAAATACTTCTCTCCTTTAGTAAATGGAATATTATGCTTATATTTATAATCATATTTATCTATATATGTAAGCATATCTGAAACTTGAAATAATCTTTTCTCTTTATGATTAAAGTTATCAACATATAAATAACCTTCAAATCTATTAAACACTGTATCTAGTATAGTTCCAAGTATTTCTTGTCCATTATCATAATACATTACAATTCTATCAAACTTATTAAAATAACCTCCATTTTCTATAATCATCTTATCTATTTCATTAGCTAATTTATATTTCAACACCTTACCACTATCTACGTATTTCTTATCAACTATTATAGTTTTATATCTAACCTTTATTTTTCTCGAAAATTGATAAATTGAATTAAAAATACTTTTCCTAGTCTTTATTTCAAAATCACTATAATATCCACGTCTCATTATCAAATCAGCCATATGTATCATATCAGTATAACCAATTCTTTGAAGTCTATCATTAAGTTTGCCAAGTTCTATAGAAATATCATCACTTTGTTCATGAAAAGTAAAAGATACACCATATAGTCTAGAAGCATTCTTACCAAATCCAAATTCACCAGTCTCATCCACAAATATATTCAGTCTTTCCACAAATGTATTTCACCTCACGTTTAAAATGTATTATATACTAATTCAAAAGAAAAAGATAGAATTTTATCTATCTATCATACTTCTCTCTCACCTTAAGAGGCATATCATCTAGCATTACCTCTTCCCAAGAAGTAACACCTCTAAGTCTCATATAATTAACTTTAATATATCTACCCTCCTTTAACTCCCTAGTAGTATTAAAACTTATCATTTTATTATCTCCATCATTATCATAAAACTTCAAAGTATATCTGTATTCACTATCCTTAATAACATACTTGCTATTATCTATCACACTATAATAATCATTATTATCATAAAAAGCCATATAGAAAAGACCTGCACAAACTGCAAAAAACAAAACTATTCCCAAAATTCCAAAACACAAACTCTTATAATTATTCATCATTTCCTCCCCTTAACAATAAATAAAGCTATAAACAAGATAATCAAAACCACAAAAGGTACGATTACTACAACAACTGTATCAATATTCATAAACTAATCCTTTATAATATTCTTACTAACTGTATAAGTAATAACAAAATATCCACCATATATAACTAGTAAAATTAAAGCAGTCATAACTATAGAAGCAAGTAACTTTTCATTACCAAACACAGACAATATATAATCACAAAATATTATTCCAAATACAGAATGAATAATAGCTAGAAGAAGTGGAAAGCCAAAGAAAATTGCTGTCTGCTTAAATAAAGCTCTATTAATCATCTTCTCATCTGTCCCAAGTTTTCTAAGCATCTTATATCTCTCCTTATTATCACTACTCTCACTAAGTTCCTTTAAAGCGAGAATTGCAGCACTACTAATCAAAAATATAATACCCAAATATATTCCAATAAAAGTCACACAAGCACCAAGCCCTACACTAGCACCATATATACTTATCTTACTACTAGCATCAAGTTCAATATTAGAAATATAATCATTCTTATCTAAATCTAAAATCATATTCTCTATTCTTTCTTTGTCCTCATCACTATCTGCATTATAATTAGCAAACAAAATACTTTCCTCACGTATACTATCATCTAATGCAGAATCTGGAACAACTATAATCCCAGTATTAATATGACTTCCAGACATATATAAATAACCATTTACGCATTCTTGATACTTAGGTTTATACTCACCACCAAGAATATTAATAGTTGTACCTAACTTAAGTGCCTCATTTCTTATATTCGCCCAATTTTCAAAATCAGCAACAATAACATACTCATCATCACTTAAAGATATCTCATCATTCCCATAAATCTTAGCGACCTTATTATAATCACTAACTTTAATAAAAGACTCTACACTAGAATACGTTAGCATTGGATATTTAACCTTAGCTTCATTATAATAACTACCCAAAGTAGTCTCTACTATAATATCATTAGTCATATAAACTGTAACTTCAAGAATATCCTTAAGATAATCACTTGTACTAAATCCGCCTTTCTCTAAAGTATCTACAATGCTTATCTTAGAATCATCGATTAAAATCTGACTTCCCTCGTTCCTATCTAAAGTCTTAACTAACTGTATATCTACAGGAACCAAAGTAAGTAAATTCTGAGTCATAGAATTTTTAAGAGAAAGAGCACTACTAAGAACACAAATAGTTACAAAAAGCATAAGACATATAACACCCATCGACATAACTGTAGTATTAATCTTACTACTAATCTGTCTTAACACAAAACTATTTAATCCTTTATAATATAAATTCTTAACACTCATCACTATTCTCAAAATAAGACCAGACAAACTCCAAACAATAAGAAACGTTGAAACAGTGCCTAAAGATATAGGTATCAAAATCATAACCATCTCATCAAGTATTGATGCACCAGCTGTAACCAAATAATAAGCATATCCAAGCATTATAGACGCAACTACAAAAACTAAAGTACACAAAATAGGATTTTTCATCTTTACTTCTTCTTGTCTCTTACTACTTTGAATTAAATCAATTAATTTACATTTACTAACATTAACAACATTAAAAATAGCCACCACTAAATAAATGATACCAAAATAAATTAAAGTTTTAATACAAGCACTTTCACTAAAGATAAACTTAAAGTTAGTCAAATCTGCTTCAAACATATTAGCAACGAGTAAACTCATAAACTGACTAATCACAACACCCAAAGTAAGTCCAACCACTAAAGAAATAACGCCAATGAATATTGTCTCAAAAAGTAAAATCTTAGAAATCTTTCTCTTACCCATTCCTAAAGTCAAATATATACCAAACTCTTTATTTCTCCTCTTAATTAAAAATCTACTTGCATAAATAATAAGAAAACCTAAAATGAACGAAACAAACACACTAACAGCATTCATCATATAATTCATAAGTTCTATAATTTT
This sequence comes from uncultured Bacilli bacterium, assembly GCA_910586295.1. Taxonomy (GTDB): domain Bacteria; phylum Bacillota_I; class Bacilli_A; order RF39; family UBA660; genus MGBC139354. Next base: position 37,567 of record CAJUGE010000092.1, read on the forward strand.
TTGAGTAGATAAAGAAACATTTATCATAACAGTTTGACTTTCTAAAGCATTAAAAACATAGAAAATACAAACACCCAAAATAAGAGTAAAAAAGTAAATAGCATAATCCTTAAAACTTTTTCTTATATTTTTTAAAGATAACTTACAAAGCATCGTTCACATCTCCTCCAAGAAGTGTAACAACATCTATTATCTTATCAAAAAACTCTTTTCTAGTACCACTTCCCTTATTTATCTCAGAAAACACTTTGCCATCCTTAATAAATATTACACGGCTTGCATAACTTGCAGTAAATGCATCATGTGTAACCATCAAAATAGTAGCATTCTTCTCTTTATTTAGATAATTGAAACTCTCAAGTAATTTCTTACTACTCTTAGAATCCAGTGCCCCTGTAGGCTCATCTGCTAAAATTAACTTAGGATTAGTTATAATAGCCCTAGCACTAGCAACTCTCTGTTTTTGCCCACCACTCATTTGATATGGATATTTATTTATAACACTGTTAATATCTAAGTCACTTACTATCTTTTTTACTCGTCTTTCTATCTCACTAGCATTAACATTTTGAATAGAAAGAGCAAGTGCAATATTTTCATAAGCAGTCAAAGTATCAAGTAAATTAAAGTCTTGAAAAATAAAGCCTAACTCTTCTCTTCTAAACTTATTCAAGTCATTTCCTTTTAACTTAGTAATATCAGTTTCTCCTACATAAATATGACCACTAGTAACTTTATCAATAGTAGAAATACAATTAAGTAAAGTTGTCTTACCACTTCCAGAAGCTCCCATAATCGCTATAAACTCCCCTTCTTTAACACTAAAACTAATATCATCTATAGCCTTAGTAAGACTAGACTTAGTCCCATAATATTTCTCTATTTCTTTCACTGTCAAAATATCTTTCATAATTTTCCTCCCTCATCACTAGTAATTATATTATATTTTTACCTCTAAGTCGCTTATCTAACCTTACTTATCATTACAATACTGTAACATAAAATATCTGCGTGTTACCTAACTTCATCATAATATTTATTCTTACTAAGTGTAATCTCCACTCTAGTGTATTCACCTAATTTAGATGAGATATCTATCTTATGCCCTAACTTATCACAAAGACTCTTTACAATAAAAAGCCCCATACCTGTAGACTTTACATTATCTCTACCATTACTACCAGTAAAAGACTTATCAAATACTCTAGGTAAATCACTATCTGCTATGCCTACCCCATTATCTTCAATAATTAAAGTAACAACATCCTCAAACTTCTTAAGATATATCTTAATAAAACTATTCCTTTCTTTCTTATATTTAATACTATTATTAATAATTTGATTAACTATAAACTCTAACCATTTTGAATCAGTATATACTGTTGTTTCTAAATCTTCAACATTCAAACTAATCCCTGCTTCAAGTAAATAATCTTTATTTCTAACAAGAACATTATTAATACACTTATCTAACCTAACCTTACCTATCAAATAATCCTTACTAGCATTCTCACTCCTAACATAATAAAGAACTTGCTCCAAATAATCATCTACTCTTTTTAACTGTAACATCATATCATCACTAAACTTATCTTTATTATTATGAACTTTAAGAATACAACTAGCCAAAGGTATCTTAACTTCATGTATCCACATCTCTATATAATCTTTAAAATCATTAATTTGTCTAGAAAGTTCTTTAACATTCTCATTCATAGATTTATTAATTTCATACATCGAATTATAAACTATCTTCCCTTCATAAAAACTAGGCTCTCTTAAAGTTTCTAATACTAAATACGCTTTATCTAACACTTTAACATTATAAACTAACTCATCATAAAATCTTTTCCTAGAATAATATTCAAACATCAAAACGATAATATTACTTAAAATATATAAAAAACTAAAAGCAATCATCAAAGACACATCAACCTTAAAAGCAAAAAATAGTAGTATTACAACTACATACACAAAAACATAAATACATATTGATATTAATTTATCTCTTAGAAAACTTAAAAACTTCATAATAAAATATATCCTTGCCCCTTCCTAGTTTCTATAACATCCCTTAGTCCTAGTTCTTCTAACTTACTTCTAAGTCTACTTATATTAACAGTAAGTGCATTATCATTAATATACTCATTATTATCCCATAAATCTGTCATTAACTCATCTCTAGTAACTATCATTCCCTTATGACCAAGTAAATACCCGAGTATTATCATCTCATTCTTAGTAAGTATAATTTCTCTGCTATCTAAACTAATAGTACCTTTCTTAATATTAACAATCGCATCTTTATATTTGATAGTCTCATTAACATTACTCATTCTTCTCAAAACAGAATTAATGCGAAGTAACAAAAGTGTAGGATTATAAGGCTTAGTCACATAATCATCAGCACCATATCCCATAGACAAAACTTCATCACTCAAAGTATTTCTACTAGTAACCATAATTACAGGAACATTACTTACTTTTCTTAACTTCTCAAGTAACATCTCCCCATTCATAAAAGGAATATTTATATCTAAAAGAACTAAGTCTGGATTAATACTAAGAATTTGTCCTAAAGTATCATTAAAATCTTCTATTAATCTAACTTCATAACTAGCATTATTAAGAAGTTCTACCATCTCATCTCTAACACTTTTATCGTCTTCTACTACTAAGATTTTCATATAACACAACTCCCTTTCTAATATTATACCACCAGATTACTAAATTACCACATTACAACTTTGAAACATCAAATAATCATTGATTTTAAAAAGCAAAATAAAAGAACTCTCCCATTACGTATATGATACATTAAATGTCTCACACTATACGCCCAAAAAACGTGTAATGGTACGAATTCCATATATAAATACTAATATAATGTTAAAATGTAAATCGTCAAAGTTTTACTAATTATATTAAATATATAGATTCTAATAACATGTAATACACTTTACATTCTAAACGTAGAATAAACCATAGTTCCTCTATAACATTAACTATATCGTCAATAACATTTTATTAATCAATATCCAAAGAAAGCACACGTTCTTTATCTAACAAATACTTCTCATTTTTAACTAAACCTATTACATTTTCAGTAACAATTTCTAATTCATGACTTGTAAATATATCTAAATTTGAGTACGAACTATATTCTTGATTATTTAAATAATTAATAATGTAACTATATTCCAAACTGTCAGACAAAATACATATGTCTGCTACTTCATCATTCCAAGAACGAAAAACAATTCCTTCTCTTATAATCGTTTTGACTATTCTATCTAAACCTTGAGATGCAGGATGATTATAAACATTATCTACCACTTTTCCAGACTTAACTTCAAAAAATACTTTTATAAAATCTTTTAACAACCATGAATTTTCACCAAGAATATCTGCTTCATCATAATGATCAAAAATTAAAGTCTCAATATCCACTCTTCCCATATCAGTACTTACTTCTTTAATAGATGAATGCACGATTAAAGTTCTAAATTTCTTATTAGGCAAAGATTCACTTCCTAATTTTTCTAATCCCCTCTCTAAATATAGATTTTCAATACTAACATCTTTTAACCAAGGTCCACTAATTTCTTTTAAAGATTCAGGAGTAACTACTGTCTTACCTTTTGCATTATTTCTAATATAAGAAAGTATAGGATTCGTTTCATCTTCTTTTATATTTATCCTAGTTATACCATTAGGTAAACTAAAATATTTACTATCAGAATTTCTCTTACTCTTATAATAATTATAAAACTTAAACAAAGGAAATTTATCTTCTAATTGCTCACTTTGAATTACCATATTTAAAGCATCAAAAGATAATTCATCTTCCCAACCAAAAACATCTTCATAAAAATTTAATAACCCATCAAACTCTGATTTCTCAAATCTAAAATTATCAAAGAAATTGTTAATACGACAATGGTCTAAAGACAAAACTAAAAATATTTTTTTACTAGTTAAAATATCATAAAAATCATACTCATTATTATTATTTTTAAGAGCCTTAGTAAACAACTTTATTTCTTTTGCATCCATATCACTATAAGTAATTATTTTTTGAATTATATTCATAACACATTCTGTATAAAATTCTAACTCAATATAATTAATATTCGTGGATAAATGAATATTATAATTAGAGTTCCTCCAAAACATATGAGAAATACATTCAAACTTTTTACTATAGAACAAAAATAATAATTCTTTGCTAACCAAGTCTTTACCATACTCATAAAACACTCTTAATTTATTCTCTAAAGAATCTGACAAACTCTTAACTTCATCATATGAATAAAAAGGATAAAACACAGTATAATTTCTAACCTCACGTTCTAAAACTTGTACATCATTTTTATGATTATAAACATAAAGTTCTAATTCTCTTTCTATATATGCCATTTTCAAATATGGAGATGTAAATTCACTTACTTTAACTTCTTCACACTTATCTGGAGCCACCACATTCAACATACTGAGTAGTTCCATCATTTTACTTGAAACTTCTTCACTACAGTCATCCAAATCCTTAGTAAATTGTAATGTCTCCATCTCTTTAATACTAGCCTTGATTTCATTGATTGAAGCAAATACTTGATTTTGAAACACATGTCCAAGAAATCTTAAATTATCTAATTTATTTCTAATAGCATTCTTCTTTATTAGTGAAAAAAATACTTTCTCTTTTAATATCTCATCTAAAGCCAAAATTCTAAGTTTTACTTCTCTTTCTAACTCTAATATATGATCTAAATAAAGTTCCATCTTACTTGCTCTCACCATATAGTTAACTTGCATAGTATCTACTGTCTCACTATTAACTACACTAAAAATACTAGTACCAACTTCTTTGCTAAGTATATCTCTAAGTAACTCTATGTTCATATCCATATCTTGTCTTACACCATCTATATCTAAGTCACCACTAAAAAGAACCCTATACCTTAACTTATCTACATACTCTCTCTTAAAAGTATCTAACATATTGACATATTGTTCACTTAAATTCTCTCTTTTAGGTATAATTAAAGTATCTACTAAATTAACAACTTCAGTAGAATTAACTTGATTCTTATTAAATAAATTATTATATAAATTTCTAAACACACTAAATATATTCATACTTCCCCCTAAAGCGTTAAAGACTTTTTCTCTTCAATACTTTGATACTCTAAAATACATTTTTTTATTTTTTCTATTACATTTTCTTCTAATCCACCACTCGGATTATAAAAACTCCAATTTTCATAAGACCTTATGAATAAATCATCTTTAGATAAAGAAAATTCTTTAGAATGTATCGAATCAAACACAATAAAATTTAATTCTGTTATAATATAAAACTTAAAATTTAAATTTACACTAGGTATATATTCTTTAGTAAAAAATGAGTTAACAAAAGACTTAGCTAATTCAGAATCACTATCTAAAATAGATGAATTTTCAAAATCTTTAAAAGTCACAGTTTTAAGATTACCACAACTATTTTTCAAATCTATTAGTCTAACACTAGATGGAATCTCTATTGAATCTAACCCAGCAATATTTAACGAATTTTCACCTAATTCTTCTAATCCATCATTCAACCTTAAACCTAATATTTTAGTATCACCAAGAAAACGTCCATTAACTTTTCTCAAACTAGTAGGCATTTGAACATACTTATTCTTAGACTCCTTTCTTATCATATCCAAAATTAAATTACCTTGAATATCTTCTCTTCCTTTAAAATCTATAGAAACTAATCCATTAGGAAGATTATAAAAATTATCATACACAACATTCAAACTTTTCTTTGTTAACTTAACATAATAATCATATAGATCTAACAAAGGAATTTTATTTACAACTTTTTCACATTTAGCTAACCAATACATTGTTTGAAAACTTAATTCTTTTTCCCAAGTAAATACATCTTCATAAAAATTAATAACATCACTATATTCTTCTATATTTAATTTATAGCTTCTAAAAAATTCTCCTACACTACTATTATCTAAATTCAAAAACAAAGTTAAAAGTGTACGATTTTTTAGTATACTTAAGAAATCATATTCACTATTCTCATTTCTAAATACTTTAGATATTATTCTAACAAACTTTCCATCTCTATTAGATGTCCAAATATTAATTTTTTCCATTACGATATTCTCATAACATTCGCTTTCTATATAACTCATATTATCAAATATATGTGAATTATACACATAATTTATATTCCAAGTAACGACAATAAACTTAACTCTATAAAATAAATCTAAAGTATTTTTGTCTATCAAATCATTACCATACTCATAAAATATTCTAATCATTAATTCAATATTTTTCATACTTTCATTTGTCTGTGGTAATAATATCATATCGGAAATACTATCTACTTTTTCTTTATTATTGTAAACATAAAGTTCTAATTCTATTTCTATATATGCCATTTTTAAATATGGAGATGTAAATTCACTTACTTTAACTTCTTCACACTTCTCTGGATATACTACATTTAACATACTGAATAGTTCCATCATCTTACTTGAAACTTCTTCACTACAGTCATCCAAATCCTTAGTAAATTGTAATGTCTCCATCTCTTTAATACTAGCCTTAATTTCATTAATAGAAGCAAATACTTGATTTTGAAACACATGTCCAAGAAATCTTAAATTATCTAATTTATTTCTAATAGCATTCTTCTTTATTGGTGAAAAGAATACTTTCTCTTTTAATATCTCATCCAAAGCCAAAATTCTAAGTTTTACTTCTCTTTCTAACTCCAATATATGATTTAAATAAAGCTCCATCTTACTTGCTCTAACCATATAGTTAACTTGCATAGTATCTACTGTCTCACTATTAACTACACTAAAAATACTAGTACCAACTTCTTTGCTAATGATATCTCTAAGTAACTCTATGTTCATATCCATATCTTGTCTTACACCATCTATATCTAAGTCACCACTAAAAAGAACCCTATGTCTTAACTTACCTACATACTCTCTCTTAAAAGTATCTAACATATAGACATATTGTTCACTTAAATTCTCTCTTTTAGGTATAATTAAAGTATCTACTAAATTAACAACTTCAGTAGAATTAACTTGATTCTTATTAAATAAATTATTATATAAATTCCTAAACAAACTAAATATATTCATACCTTAATCCCCTTAATCAACAAGAATTATACCAAATTATATACAAAAAGTCAAAAACTAATTAGCAGTATATTCACAAAATTCATTTATCGTATAAACACCATTCACACTTCTAGGTCTATCAGCCAAAAGTATTTTAACTTCACACCCTAGATTTTGCAAACACTCAGTTAATTCTGGTATAGTTAACTCCAAATACTTTTTAAAATATCTATTAGTTTCGCTTAAATTCTTACTTTCACTTTCTATTATCTCATCAATAGTACTATTCCCATTCTTAGAAGCTAAATAATCAAGTTCACACCATAAATAAAATATTCTAATCTTATTTTTTACCTCATTTTCCATACAAGTAACATAATTAAAAATCTCATCTACACTTACATCTTTACCACTAGGCACATCCATTCTCAAACTTCTAGAAGCACTTCTAAAAACTCTATTCGCTCTCTTCCTTAATTCTTCCAAACTCATACTTTCTATATCAAAATATTTTTCACTTCTAATCATATTATATTTTCTCATAGTACTTAGTGACTCTTCCTTTATATTATTAACATCACTAATATCTTCCAAATCTATTAATAGTCTATACTTACTAATAGTAAAATTAATTCTTTCACTTAAATTTTTCATATCAAGATAATGTTCTCTTACCTTGTCTTCGCCACTACAAAGTTCAAACTTACTACTATCACCAAAAATCTTAACAAGATTACTCATAGTTTCGTTTAAATCCAAATTATACTCTATCATCAACTTCTTTACATATTCATAATCAACAACTTTATCTCTACTATATAAAGAATTTTTTAATTCTTCCACATCCATTCCAGTAATATTATAAATACTATCTATCTTAGACTTAACATCTTCTTTTCTAGTTCCTTCACTATCACTCTCTTTATCATAAAAACAAATAATATAATAATCTAATTTATCAGTATTAATAGAATAATTTAATCCAAACTTTTCGTTTCTTTTAACTATATAATTATTTAAAGCCTTACAAATATTTTGCTTATTTAATTTAAGACAAGTATACAAATCAATTAAATGTTTATGTAGTCCATTAGTCCCACTAATAACAGCATCACCATACTTTACTTCAACTAAATGAATACCATTCTCATCATATAAAACATTATCTATTCTTCCCTTTATATTACTTCTCTCTTTTCTTTTAACAAAAATACTATCTTTTTCTTCTATCTCATCTAGCATTTCATCTTCTTTATCTTCACTTACTTCTTCACCAGCATAAATATTATACTCCATCTCAAAAGGTATCACATCACACCCAAAAATATTTAGGTTATCAGCAATTTGAAAATCTTGTTGTACTTGCTTCTCTGCTTCATCAAATTTAGTATTTTTAAAATCTTTTTCACTTATCTCTAAACCAACATAAATTCTAACTCGGTTCATAAGAATTTCTAAAATTTCATCAAATATATTATCTAGTTTATCTTTATCTGATAAAACACTATCTTTCACAATGAAACTTGGCTTATAAGAAACACTTTTAAATTTAACTTTACCTTTAAGCTCTTTTTCTAACAAGTTACTAAAATCTAACAAGTCATATATCAAATCATAAATATTCTTAAAACTTGTTTTATCTACTTTTGATTTATAAATTAATCCTGTATTAGTAAATTCTAGATTATAATTACTACGTATTTCACTATTAATTAATTTATCAACACTACTTCTAACAAGCTTCTTTAATTCTTCATTATTATGTAATATTTTAGAATAATTTCTGCCAGTTGAATAAGGAATACTAATCGTAGAAGGTAAGTAAAAATCAAAATAATATTCTAATTTCTCCACATCATTCTTCAAATTTTCAGGTATCTCTTGAAACTTAGGCAACTTAACATCCTTAGTTTCATCTTCACTCATTACTCCATATACATTCTTATGATTAGGAACAAACAAAGATGTATTAAGTTCTAACTTATTGTTTTTAACGTCAAATAACTTTACACCCTTATAATATAACTTTACACCACTCTCATCTCTGTAGCGTACAATAAATTTCTTACTATCTTTATATCTTTCACAAACATAATTTTCTAACATATTATATCTCCACCATTTCTCCATCTTTAACTAAATACACACTATCTCCAAATAAACTCTTTAATTCTTCTGGATTTGATGTATGTATTGGTAAAACCTTAGTAGGACTAAGATCATTAAGTTTACTAAGTGCCTTTCTATCTGCATGACCACTTGTATGTAAAACTATTACATCATTAATACCATACTCTTTTATATTCTCTATAAAATTATTAATCTCTTCCTTATTTTTATAACCATCCCACATAGAATAAATAAGACAAGCATTAGTTATATAACCTTTATCATAAAGTTTCTTAATATCATTTACCATAGAACTTTTGACCATCAAAGTATATTTTTTATTCATATATGACTTTTGTTTGCTAAACTCTTTATATTCATACAAATATTTACTCTTAAAATCTTCACTTTTTTTCATATACTTTACAGGTATCCAAATGTAAACATCATCATACTCTTTAGGATTAGGAATACTACTATCTTCTAAAATACATGTAATATTAGAAGTAAACAAATCTTCTATAAAAGTTTTAGAAGTATTCTTACTAGCCTCATAAAAAGAACATACCCGATCAATATTAGTTGAAGATTGTAAAATAAATACCTGATCATACTTCTCAAATATTTCCCGTGCTTTCTTACTTAAATCTTCTTCAGTTAACATATCCTTATCTTCTCTGTTAAGAGTAGTCCCTTCTGTAATAACCATATCTACGTGTCCTATTCTTTTTAAAGTATCATCTAACTCATTACCCCTAAACCCATGACTTCTAAAGTCTCCAGTATGTAAAATTCTCTTACCAGCTGATTCTACAAGTAACATACAAGAATTATAAGAAGAATGATCAACAAAATAAGGTATCACAGAAATATCTCCAACAACGATTTTTTCTTCAAAATTCATATCTACTGTCTCACTTCTTACTACTTTGCCAGTAAAAGAGGAAAGTCTTTCATATATTCTTTTACTCACAGGCTCTACATACACAGGAATATCTTCATTAACATAATGAATAAGTCCAATATGATCACCATGACTATGTGTAATAAAAACAGCATCATATATACTCTTACCACAAGTAAGCCCCACAATATTAGGATTTTCACTTTTAACTTTATTGTCATCATCTGGTAAATCTTCTCCAAAATCAATAATAATCTTATTACTATCTGTACTTATCTCAGTAATGCAACCCCCTATTTTTCTGCTTCCCTTTAAAATTTTTACTTGAAACGCCATAGTTCTTCATCCCCTATTCCTAAATACCATATCTTTATAATACTTAACCAATATTCATCTAATTTAGATTTAGATAAATATATTACTTCATCTCCCAGTTTCTCTTTAAGTTTCACTTCATCTATATTATTATCGTAAATAACTACTATAAAACTAGCATTATGTTTACTATTCTCTATAGGTAATAAATCATTAACTAAACTAGTGTCTTCCATATCACTAATAAAAACATAATTAATAAGAGTTTTATAAGAATGATTTTTACCAAAATACTTAACCAATTTACCTTCATCAATTACTTCAAACTTATAACCTTTACTGTAGTCACAAAAAAAGGAATAAGGTTTTCTAACAACAAATCTCATAAATCTAATAAGTAACTTAAATAACACTTCCTTTTGTTTAACCATATTTTTATCATAATATATATCTGCAAAACATCTAAACAAAACTTCAAGTTTTAAATCTTTGCCTGTACGGTAAGAAGCAATTTTCGAAGATTTAAAAGCTTTCATCATCTCTAGAAAAGTAAGAAAAATATCTTTATCATCAATTTTAAAGTCAATAATGTATGTATCCCCAACAATTTCATGATGCTCTAGTCTATTAATAGCATTCCACTCATTTACACCATCTTGATTAAGCAAAAAATCTTTTTCATAACTAGGAACGTCAAACTCATACTCACAATCTTCTTCATTAACTATACTAATATTCCAAATATTATTGCCCTTTAATAAATCTATTATCTTTCTGTCTTCTCTCTTCTCTTCATCAGAACCTACATATCCACTATTAACATAATCTAAATCCACTTCGATCCTAAATGACGAAACTAAACATCTATATGACATACTATTTTCTTTATTAATCTCATACTCAAGCCTTTTTATAACTTCTTTAGGAAATATAACATATTCAAAGTCCCACCACAACTTAACTTCTTTTATCTTATCTAAACTATACTTATACTTATCAAACATCTTAAAATCACTTTCCTTACACTAATGTTAACACACTAAAACCAAATAGTCATTAATTTCTTATCCATATGAACTTCACTGTCACTTGACTTTTTAAAACTAATACCTTGCTCTTTAGCATCTATTAAAACACTTAATTCATTTATAATATCATGTCTATCTTTTCTATCAATAATACCCAAAGTTATCTCATCGCAAAATATCTTATCTTTATTAAGACAAATGTACACATAATAAAATTCTAATGGATACCTAATCTTATAATACATAAGTTTCACATAATTCCTAGCATGAAGTTTAGAAATATACCTTGAAGGCAAATAATATCCACTTTTGCAAAACTCTAAAAACTTTAAACTAACATCTTTAAACTTAAGCATATCTTCATCTTTAACCTTTCCTAAAATAATATCTTTCATAATTTTGTAAGCTTCTTTATCTGGAATACCTAAACTAATTAAATGCTCATACAACTCTTCTCTATTAGTAATATCAATACACTCGTTCATCTTATTAAAACAGACATCAAATAACTTAACTAACTCACTAAAATTTTTAGGTTTAAACTTTGGAATCAGATGAGACACTCTAAGATCTATTTTACCAAGATTATTACCTAATCCCAAACTGTTAAACACTTCTTCATCTTCTATATCAATATTATTAACATCAACTGTAATTTTTGATAACTTCCCTAACATACTCATTTCTTCTGAACTTAACAAATTAATCTTAAATAAATAATTGTTAATATCAGAGTAATCAAAGTGAATAACTTTACTATTATTAACATTCTCACAAGGTAACTCCAAATAATTAGGAATAATAAAATAACAAGCAACATGATTAACTGTTTGACTTCTAACTTTAACTAAACTATTTATTGTTTCTTTTATATCTTCTTCGTTCAAATCCAAATTTTTATTGTCAATATACTTATCAACTAATTGTTTAGCTCTAAATTCAGAATACAACTGTTGAATACCAGCTTTGAATAAGCTATTCTCTCCTATAATACTTTCCAAATAATTTATCACATCTTTATAAATAACAGATGGCACTTCCAAACAAGCCTCAATATTCTTATCTAAATCTAAGTAAATATAAGAATCACTATCTTCATAAATTTCACTTACACCAAGTAAAAACATAACCATACTCCCATTAACATTCCCACGTAGTTTAATATTATATCCTAAACTCTTAACATAATCACTTATTATCTTCATAATATAAAAGCTTTGAATATTATTATTATCTACTACTATTTGAAGTTCTCTATTAACTCTTTCTATAATACTTTTCTTAACACTACCGTCATATAATTCATCAATTTTCTTAAAAACTTCATCTTTTATAAATGAAAAGCCATCTTCTAACAAACTACTATCAAAATCTTTAAAAATATCTACATTTCCTACTAAACTTGCAAGTCTCCTTGTATTTTCTAAAATTATTCTCTCTATTAAATAGTAATCTTCTAAAAAACCAAAATCTTCTCTTAATTCTTCTAAACTTTTAAAATGCCTATCACTTTTATCATCAGAAAGAACCTTATAACATCTATCATCGGTCTTTCTTAAATAATAGACATCATTTGTTGCTATAATAATTTTTCTAGCTTCTTCTGCAAATTCAACCAAATGCTGAACTTCCAAATCACTTATATTATCACTTAAAGGATTTACTTCAATAAAATCATAAAACATCATAGTCTCTTGAACTTGATTATCCGTAAAATCTTCACTCAAACTTAATTTCACGTTATTAATACTACATCCGATTAATAAACCCTCACTATGTTTAACTAACTGTTCTTTAGTAATTACTTCCTTATTATATTCTTTTTTATTATTTATCTTACATAAAGTAACTAACTTATATAAATTCCTAAGTCCAACTTCATTTCTAACAATAACTTTAACGGAAAATTCAAAATCATTCTCAAAAACTAAAAGTATAGCACCATAAATAACTTTGAAATCTTCATATTTCTTTGATTCTAAATAAACACGTGGAAATGAGCTAACTGAATTATAATCTGTGATACAAACACCATTCATTCCCAAATTTTTAACATAAGGTATTAACTCATTAATATCAACTCCACCATATCTATCCATATTAGTATGCACTCCAAATTCTACTCTCTCATTCATAACTACTTAAACTACTTTCTTTACAAATAACTTATCATCTTTACTACTAACTCCATAAAAAGCACGAACCCACTTATTCTTTCTATCAAAAAGCTTAACATCTCTCTTTACTACTTTTTTATTCAAACTATATTTATTCTTAGGATATTCAAAAATAATAACAGGAATAGAAAGATTATTTAGCTCTTCTAACAGCTTTCCTAAAGATTTTCTACTATTGTTTCTCATATATTCAAAGTTATCAATAATTACCATATCAGTATTATGATTAGAATATCTAAGCAAATCCTTTGACCAATCATAATTATCACAAGCACAAGAGTAAAAAGATATATGCGAATGTCTAAAAATATCTAATGCTTGTATGTATTTGTCATAATCAAACGTAAAATCATACTTATAAGACATAAATGGATTCATAACTAACCTAAAATTATTCATCTCCAATCTATCTAAATTCATATACTTGCCTATCACATTCCTTGTATACCATTCACTAGGCCCATCATATATAAACAACTTAACTCGTTTTTCCATATTATCTATAATTATATTACTAATCATCTCTGTAACAGTTCTAACCCTAGACTCCATAAAAACAATATTATAAAACTTAAACTGAATATCATCTTCTTTTACTTCAAAATCTATTCTTCCCAAGACTCTCTTAGCATCCTTAAATATCTTATAAAAGTCATACGTTATATCATCAACTTCCTTTACCCTATTTAAATTATCATAATATTTTAAAGCCTTACTTACATCACTGCCAAACTTTTTAACAACGTCAATATTTACAAGACAAGACAAATATTTAAGGATAGCACTATAATACTTAGTAGGATAAACATACTTAATATAAGTAAGTTTAAATTCATTAGACATCTCAGACAAATACCTAAATCCAATACTTTCATATAAACTTTTATCTTCCATAATTTCTTCATAAACACTTTTATGTAAACACTTACTATTTTTAACTAAATTACTAATCTTAAGCTTGTTTTCATCATTATAAAGAAGTACAAAATCATTATTATAAACTATTTCACTCAGAATACTTAACACTCTCTTTTCACTAAAATAAATGATATTATTTACATTATGAATATCATCTTTCCTAGAAATATTACTAATCTCCTTGGGACTTATAATAAGATACCTGTCATCTTCTAATAGATTCCCACCAAATTCACCTTTAATTCTAAGAAAAAACAAATTTCTTTTTCCTACTGGAATATTAATATTCACTCTAAAACTATCACTCACTTCTTGATTATAATCTAATGGATTAAATTCAGTAACATTAAGTAAATATAAAATAAACAAATCATTTACAGCACCAGTAATAGAATAACAACTGCCAAAAGTACTTTTAAGTATCCCACTAAGTTTAATTAAATTCAAAATAAAATCTTCTTTATTATATTTTCTAATAATTTCTAACTCTGTATTTAATCTATCTAATATTTTACAGTCACTATTCTTAAGTTTTTCTTCTAATAAACTGCTTAGCAAAACGCTCACCTCCAACCTATAAACATTATAACAAATCCATATTCTTAAAAAAGACAAACTTTCACAAACGACAAAAAAAGCGTATCTAAATAAGATTACACCATCATCATTTGCATACATAATACTCATTTTTTACATAATCATAACCAATATCATTATATAAATAATTAATATCATTCAGATACCTTTCAACATTTCTTAAAGACATATTAAAATTACTAGCAACATCTAAAGAACTAAAAGCTTTCTTCTCTTTAACAAACCCATGAATATCATTTAACTTCTTTAACTTATCATGTTGAAATTTTTTAGGTGCAAAGAACTCATAGTCTTCTTCATGATATTTATCTATCAACAAATCTATATCTAAATAATCTTCTTGATTTAATATACTTATATTAGAAAATTTATTAAACTTACTTTTTCTAACATTTTCATTATATATAAAAACATGAGAATACTTTAGCTTATATCTATACCTTATATCAAAATTCCTAATATTCTCTATATCCATAAAAAGAACTAAAGCAAAACCTGAATGCTTAAATATTTCTTTAAAACTATCAAATTTACTAACTTTATAATTACCAAAGTTTATAAAAAAATTATACATCTGATCGTCTTCATTAACATTATAAAAATATATAGTCCATCTTTCTTCTTTACTACTTCTATACATAATAAACACCTAAGATAATTATACATCTTATATAGAAAAACTCCAAGTTTCCCTAGAGCTTTTTTCTTTTTTATTCTTTATCAAATTCTTTATATTCTATTTCTGTATTATCAAAATCACCGTCTTCTAATTCAAATGAAACACCAATTTCACCAGTCAATTCTTTATCAATACTACATTTGTACTTTCCATTTTCAGTCATATCACACTTGGCATTATAGTCCTTTCCATTTACTTTAACTTTAAAAAATTCCTTAATTCCATTACTAACAGCATTATCTGTCAAAGCATCTACTGAAATTGCACCAGCAACTGTCAAAAAACAAAATGCCACACTAAACATAATCTTCTTCATCTTTACTTTTCTTAAACTCTCCTCTCTCTCATAAATATCATAACTAATCTTTAAATTAGTCATTTTTTTTATTCTTTCGGTATCAACTTTATCCATTAATTAATTCCTCCTTTAACTTCTTACGTATCCTATATAGTTTAATCTTAATATCACTTACACTTTTATTTAACATTTTAGCGATTTCCTTAACTTTATATCCATCAAGATAATAGTACATAAATATTTTATTTTCTTCCAAACTTAGTCTATCAAGTCTATCCTTAATAATTATAATATCATCATAAATAGGATTATAACTAGTATCATAATTTTCTAAGTATTCTTCACACTTAGTTGTTCTTCTTAACTTATCATAAGTAGAGTTTCTAGCTATCGCACCCAAATAAGACTTTATATTGGTCTCTATCCTATCTTGATTCTTCCAAAATAAATAAAATGTATCTGAAACAATTTCTTCTATATCTTGCTTAGTAAGTATCCCATTAGAAATATTGGTTATAATTTTAAAAACATAACAAGTATATTCTTCAATGATTACGTCAATGCCTACCTCTACTCCGCCTGACAAAATTGATACCTCCTTTTGAACATGTTCACTATCAAAGATGTATATAAAAACGTATTGGTTACAAATTATTTTAATTTTTTAAATAATATATGTCAAGCCAAATTAGTATTGACATATTTATACAAAAATCTTAAACTTATATTGTGTTGAATGAATGTGTGAATATTTTTTATTTACTCTTAATATTACACTTCCATTCAAACTAAAATGGAGGTAACGATTATAAAAAATAACAAAAGAATTAGAACACTTAGTTATTAAAAATGAAACTAACAAGAAAGCTAGAGTTTATCAGCAGAACAATGAAGACCTAGAAACTAAATGGAATATAGGCAGACTACTAGTTGAAGCACAAGGTGGTGAATCACGAGCTAAATATGGCAATGGCCTTATCAAAGAGTGGTCTAAAGATTAAAGAAAAATATGGTAAAGGTTATGACGAAACAAACTTAAGGAGATTTAGAGTATTTTATATTCGATTTTCAAAACAGGGCTCACTGAGCCACAAATTAACATGGACACATTATAGATATATTATTCCTATTAAAACTGAGAATGAAAGAAACTATTACATCAACTTATGTATAGAGCAAAATCTATAAGTAAGAGAATTAAAACAAGAAATAAACAATAAATCATATGATAGACTTATAAATAAACCAGAGAAAATAGAATTAATTACAAATAATCAAAATCAAAATATACTACAAAATCTTAAGAACCCTATTATATTAAACATTAGTAAAAATGAAACAATAAATAACGAAAAAGAATTACAACTCTTAATACTAGCACAACTTCAAACTTTCTTCTTACAACTTGGTAATGGTTTCACCTTAGTTGGAAATGAATACAAAATTATTAATGATGGAAAACACTACTACATCGATATACTTCTTTTTAATGTAAAGTCTCTTTGTTACATTGTTGTAGAACTTAAATTTAGAGAATTAAGACAAACTGACAAAGGCGAAATAGAATTATACATGAACCTAGTTGATAAGCATATAAAAGAATCTTTTCATAATAAAACTATAGGTATCATCATATCAAAAGAACAAGATAACTTTATCGCAACTTATGTAGGAGAAGATAACATAATACCATTAACTTATAAAATTA
>CAJUGE010000093.1 GCA_910586295.1 uncultured Bacilli bacterium
CTTTCCACACATGACAATTATAGGACATTTTTACTTGCAAACATCAAAAAAAACAGTCCGTTTCTGAACTGTTAATTCTTTAAGACATTTTCACTTGCAAACAAACTAAATTTTTAGGACATTTTCATTTGCAAGTCACAACTATTTACTTTTCTTTTTATATTTTCTTGATAAATATTAATGTTTAAAGTATAATAATTATTGTAATAATAATATAGAGGAGGTAGTTTAATGAAAGATGCAGTAGGTGAATTAAATATGACTGTTATCACAGTTATTGCTATAGCAGCAATTGCGGCGTTATTCTATGTATTCGTTTGGCCTATGATTCAAAGAGTTATTGTTCAACAAACATGTAATACTTTAGGAACAGGATATACAGCTACTAAAATGGATGTGTCTGATACGAATGTATGTAATACTTCTAGTGATAGAACTGATTGTTGGGTATGTAAATGTGATCCTTCAAAAGGTGATTGTAAAAACGATGTTGAAGCTAAATAGTTAAGTAGAAGGAGTTTGGTAAAAAATGAAAGAGTCGATAGGTGGGACTTGGTTACTTGGATTTGTTTTAGTGTTTATTGTAATTTTTTCTGCTTATTTGGCTGTTTCAATTAATTACACTAAAGCTTTTAAAGTAAAAAATAGAATAATTAATATTATAGAAGAGAATGAAGGTTATACTCAGTATAGATATACTCAAGGTGGACATGGTTATAATTTTGAAACTATGCCAGATGATCAACTTATGAATATTAATAAAACTGATGCTAAGATATATTATTATCTTAAAGATATTGGTTATTCTAGAGATAATGTAACAGAGGAAAGTGCAGATAAATGTTTTGATGGAGATGAGAACTCTTATCGTGTTGGAGGTTATTGCGTACAAAAGATTTGTAGTGGACAAGGTGCTTATTATAGAGTTATGACTTTTATTAAGTTTCAGCTTCCACTTATCAACTTTAAGCTAATGATACCTATTAGTGGTGAAACTAAAACAATATTTCACACACAAGACAATAATGAGTTTCAATGTACTACATTGAATGGATAAAGGAAGGTTTTTATGAATGTTATTATAGCGAATAAATACAAAGATATGTTGAGTGGTTTAGATATCGAAGTTATAAAATCTTTAGAAGGTGTATATGATGTTGATTATGTTATAAATGAATTTTCTAATTTCTATTTTGATAGAATGATTTTAGATATAACTGCACTTAGGGATTTTGAGAATATTGATGTTTTGCAAAAGTTGAGTATTAGTTTAGATATGGGTAAAGTAATACTTCTACTTGCAGATACTGATGAGAGTTCTACTAGTGGTTATTTGTCTAAATTGATATCTATGGGTATTTATAACTTTACTAGAAATTTAGAGGGAATTAAGTATTTATTACAAAATCCTAATAGCTACAGAGATGTTGCTCATATACATAATGTAAATGCTGGTAGTTCTTATATAGATGAGAGTTTATCTAATAAGACTAGAGTAATAGGAATTAAAAACCTTACTGATAGTGCTGGTGCGACTACACTTTGTTATATTATGAAGAAACATTTAGAGGATAATTATAGTGTATGTGCTCTTGAGGTAGATAAGAGGGATTTCTTCTATTTTGATGATAAAGAGATGTTTTCTACTTCATCAATGGATTTACCTAAGGAAATAATGAAGAGAAGAGAGTATAATATCATTATTATTGATTTAAATAATTATAGTGATCCTAGTATATGTAATGATGTGATTTATTTAATTGAACCATCTATACTTAAATTAAATAAATTGATGAAAAGGGATAGAAGAGTATTTGAAAAACATGTTAATGATAAGATAGTTCTTAATAAGAGTAATATATCACAAAGTGATTTAAATGTTTTTGAATATGAAGCTAAGGCTAAGATATTTTATAATATTCCAGCTTTAGATGAGAGAAGAAATACAAGTAGAGAAGTAAATGGATTTTTGTCTAAATTGGGTTTTGCTAAACAGAGTATTGGAGCAGACGATGATGATAGTGCAAAAAATAAATTACTTGGAATGTTTAAATTTTAGTGTAAAGATAGTGTATTATGTTTGACATTAGGTATTATTTATATTAAAATTTAATTATAGAAAAGAAGGAGAGAAATTTATGAATTTAGGAAATATGTTTAGTTTAGCTACGTCTTCTACAGAATTATGTACAACTTTAGGACCAGTTTGGACAATATTTGGATATATAATTTTTGCTATTAAGATTGTAGTTCCGTTATTATTAATTGTAACTGGTATGATTGCGCTTGCTAAGGCAGTTATGCAACAAGATGAAAAAGAAATAAAAAAAGCTCAAGGAGTGTTAATAAGCAAATTAATAACTGCAGTTTTGGTTTATTTAGTAATAACTATTACTGGTGTTGTGGTAGGCTTGGTTTCTAAAGAAGATTGGGAAGGTTGTGCTAAATGTGCGTTTTCACCATTTACAGCAGGCTGTGAGATAGTTGATTCTAATGAAGTCGTGAACCATCCTAAGACTGATGAATAATTAAAATGATAATCAATAGCGATGTATAACATTTAAAACTATAAGGATATCTTGTAGTTTTTTTCATTGAAGATGTGCAGTATTTGTTCTCGTAAAGTGTTATAATTTCATACGGAGAGAAAGTTCTTTATAATTTATAGGTTTGCAATCCCTATTTCCATGTATAAAGCCTTCCTTTCCTTTTTCTTTGTAAACTTTTTTAAGTTTATTAACTTGTCTAATAGTAATACCTAATTTGATAGATGTTCTTTCATTTGATTGATAACCAAGTACATACTTCCTTATTTCTTCATATTTTAATTGTTCATTCATTCTTAATTTAACCTCTTTCATTTTTAATATCCTTCCTTTTATTCTTATAAGGATATTATACTATATTTTTTATTTCAGGTCTTTTTCCTGAGTTAACACTTAA
>CAJUGE010000094.1 GCA_910586295.1 uncultured Bacilli bacterium
AGCCTTTTTCATTGTGAAGTTGATATTCTTTAAGTCCTCTTATGTAGAAATCTTTGTTTCTATCTTCAATATAGAATGGCATTATATCATTAGTCAAACATTCTCTAAACATAATCATTCTGCCTACTCTGCCATTTCCATCTTGAAAAGGATGAATAGTCTCAAATTTTACATGAAAGTCTATAATATCTTCTATAGATTTCTTAGACAATTTATTATAAGAGTTTAATAGATTTCTCATTTCTTGTGCAACATCATTAGGAGAAGTAGTCTTAATTGAACCTACAAAATTCTTTTTTCCTTTGTATTCTCCAATATTAAACCATTTTTTCTCATTATCAGTTAGTGTTCCTTCTTTTAAAATAAAGTGAAATTTTTTTATCATATCTTCAGTTAAAGGTTCTTCTATAGTTTCAAGCATATATTTAAATAAAGTAAAGTGATTTTTTGTTTCGGTTGCATCTTTTAATACTATTACTTTATCAGTAGTTGTTAGAATTGTACCAGTATCATAAATGCTTGCTGTTTCATCAGGTGTAATGGTAGAACCTTCTATATGATTTGTGTTATAAGCAAACTCTAGTTGAGTTTTATGATAGAGATTACCAGATAACCCAATATTCTTTTGAATGATTAATTCCTCTTTTACTTTTGAAACTTCCATACTACACCTCCAACTCATTTTAGTATTCAAGTATGTGAATAGTATATCATAATTTAATAGATTTTTATATAAGTTTTCTTACTTCTTCAGTACAAATACTGCATATAATGGAATAGATTTTATTTTAGATTTACTATCGAACCCTAATTCTTTAGTACTTATTCTAATACCGTATGGACAGTCATATTTCTCCATAAATAATTTTAAACTTTTTGACTGAGTGTTATCCCCTGCTTTTACTTCTACTGGAATAATTCCATCTTTATTATGAATCAGAAAGTCTATTTCTGATTGATTGTCATTTTTCCAATAATATAAGTCATAATTTAAGCATATAAGTTGATTTGCTACATAATTTTCTGCGATTATTCCCTTATATAGTGATAAGGTATCTGTTAAAATATCTTCTAATGTTATTTTCAAAATATTGTTTAGGATTCCTACATCACTTAAGTAAAGTTTAAATGTATCAACATCAATAAACCCTTCTAAAGGAATAGATGGCAATTTTGTGCATTTTGCTCTCAGTACCATATTAGATGCTTCTAACCAATCAATTGATGTTATATAATCTCTTGCTCTTGCATCTTTGGCTATTCTAGAATATTGAAATTTATTTGACAGATTTGAGAGTTGTGATGGAAGAGAGTTATATACTCTAGTAATTTTTAAAGTTTCAATTTCACTTGTTACATATTTACTCATATCTTCAAAGTATGATCTTACAATATCTTTTAATATAGTACTATCATATTTTATATAGTCACCACTTGTATTTACCATATTATAAACACTTTCTGGCATTCCACCTGTTATTAAATATATTTTATAAAGATTCAAAGCTTTTTCGTGAACTGCACTTGAAATTTTTTTGTTGTTATCATAACTATCTTTAATTAGATTTATCAATATTTCTTCATTCATTGCTAATAAAAATTCTTCAAAATCCATTGGATACATATCAAGTATTTTTATTTTTCCTACTGGAAAAGAGCTTTTACTCCTTTTTAATTTTACACCAAGAAGTGAACCAGCACATATTATTCTAATATTACTATGACGTTCGCAAAAATATTTTAGTTCTGAGATTAGTTTTTCGGATTCTTGTATTTCATCTATGAAAAGTATAGTATCTTTTTGTTCTAAATCAAAATTTACCAATACTTTTAGTTGGGCAAATTTCTCATCTGATGTTAATGAGGAATTGTAAAGATTTAAGATATTTTCATCATGCAAAAGATTTATATATATATAGTTTTTATATTCATTTTTACAAAATTCATCTATTATATAAGTTTTTCCACATTGTCTAACACCTAATATCATAAGTGGCTTAAATAATTTGCTATCTTTCCAACTTAAAAGACTTTCATAGATTTTTCTTTTCATATAAATCACCTATTTATATAATAACATATATTTCACGTTTTGGGCACCACTTTTTTGATTTTTTTTCACGTTTTTGGTACAACTTTTGATGAATACATAGAAAAAGAAACCTAAGATTATCTCTTAAGCTTCTTCTGTTTCTTCTACATCGTCTATAGAATCAGTTTCATCAACTTCGTCTACTTCTTCTATAGTTTCTTCTTCGCTTTTAATTCCTTGACCTTCTACAACTTCAGCATTTTTGTCTTCAGTCATAAATGTTTCTTCTAGTACTTCACTAGGATCATCATCTAAGAATTCTTTTTCTAGTATATATTCTATATTAGAGTATTCTTTGATACCAGTACCAGCAGGAATTAGTTTACCAAGGATTACGTTTTCTTTTAGTCCTTTTAATGGATCTACTTTACCTTTTACAGCAGCATCAGTAAGAATTCTTGTAGTTTCTTGGAATGATGCAGCACTTAGGAATGAGTCTGTTTCTAGACTTGCTTTAGTTATACCAAGCAGTACTGCTTTACCAGAAGCTGGAACTTTACCTTCCAATATATAAGGTTTATTCTTTTCTGTAAAGTCTCTAAGTGAAACAGCAGTTCCTTCAACGAATTCAGTATCTCCTGCATCAACTATCTTGATTTTAGAAATCATACGTTTTACAACTGTTTCAATATGTTTGTCCGAAACATCAACACCTTGTCCTTTATATACTTTTTGTATTTCTCTCAAGATGTATTCTTGTGTAGTAATTGGATCAGTAACAGCAAGTAATTCTTTAGGACTTATACTTCCTTCAGTTAATGGATCTCCTGCTTCTACTTCCATTCCTTTTTCTACTCTAAGTTTTGCATTATATAAAGTAACGTGTTCTCTCACTTCTACATCATTAGTAATATAGATTTTCCATTTTCCTTTATCTTCCATTATTTTTGTAACTTTACCATTAATTTCAGCAATAGTTGCTTTAGCTTTTGGAGTTCTTGCTTCAAATAATTCTTCTACACGTGGTAAACCTTGTGTGATATCATCTGCGCCAGCAACACCACCTGTGTGGAATGTACGCATTGTAAGTTGGGTACCAGGTTCACCGATAGATTGTGCGGCCATTATACCAACAGCTTCTCCAACTTCTACAACGTTTCCTGTTGCTAAGTTACGTCCATAACATTTTTGACAAAGTCCATTATGTGTCTTACAAGTAAGTACACTTCTTATTTCTATTTTCTTAATACCTGCACTTACTATCTTTCTAGCAATATGTTCAGTAATAAGTTCTCCCTTTTCTAAGATTACTTCTTTAGTTTCTGGGTGAAGAATTTTTTGATTTGTAAATCTTCCAATAATTCTTTCTTCAAAACTTTCTAGTACACTACCAGACTTATCATCCATGAATGCACTTACAGAAAGTCCTTGAATTGTTCCACAGTCTTCTTCTTTTATGATTAAGTCTTGTACAACATCAACTAGTCTACGTGTTAAATATCCTGCGTCTGCTGTCTTAAGAGCAGTATCTGCTGTTCCTTTACGTGAACCGTGACTTGATAAGAAGAACTCTTGAACGTCTAATCCTTCTTTGAATGATGCTTCAATTGGAATCTCTACTTCTTCTCCGTCTGGTTTAGCCATTATTCCACGCATACCACTAAGTTGTCCAAGTTGAGATGCATTACCTCTCGCTTTAGATGTGAATATCATTGCTAGTGGATTTGTATCTTTAACGCTAGACATTTCATCCATAACTGCTTTTTGAACATCTTTTGTAGCGTTTAACCAAAGATCAACTACTTTTCTGTGTCTTTCTTCATCGGTTATAAGACCACGATTATATTGTTTATTAATCTTAGAAACTGTATCTTTTGTTTCATTAATAATTACTTGTTTTTTATCACTAACTGGGATATCTGATAGACTGAATGTTATTCCACTTACAGTACTATATTTGAATCCTAGATTTTTAAGCTTATCAAGCATCATTGATGTTTCTGTTGTTTTAAATCTTTTGAAAATTTGTGCGATTAATGTTTCTAAGTCATTTTTTACAAATCCTTTATTTGGCTCCATAGCAGCAACTGCTTCTGGAAGGTTTGTTCCCTTTTCCAAGAAATATTTATCAGGAGTTAATCCTTCAAAATTATCTTTACTAGGTTCATTTACATAAGGATAAGCATCTGGAAGAATTTCATTAAATATAATTTTACCAGGAGTTGTTACTAAGTATTTATCCATGACACTATCTGCCCAGATTTTATGAGTAAAACTTTTTGCTGGTATACATACACGAGTATGAAGTGTTATATTTCTTCTTTCATAGTCCATTAATGCTTCATTTGCATTTTTATATGCTTTTCCTTCGTTTTCTACACCTGGAATTTCAAGAGTTAAGTAATAGTTTCCTAATACCATGTCTTGTCCTGGTGTAACGATTGGGCTTCCATCTTTTGGACTAAGTATGTTATTAGCGCCTAGCATTAGAAGTCTTGCTTCACTTTGACTTTCTTCTGAAAGTGGTACGTGAACTGCCATTTGGTCACCGTCAAAATCCGCATTAAACGCTGTACAAACTAGAGGATGAAGCCTTAATGCTTTTCCACCTACAAGTTTTGGTTCAAATGCTTGGATACCAAGTCTATGTAGTGTTGGTGCACGGTTAAGCAGTACTGGATGTTCTTGAATAACATCTTCTACTATATCCCAAACTCTCTCGTCTTGAGAATCTATCATCTTTTTAGCACCTTTAATGTTGTGGGCTAATTCTCTTGCTACTAGTTCATGTATTACATGTGGTTTAAATAATTCTAATGCCATTTCTTTTGGTATACCACATTCATACATTTTTAATGTAGGTCCTACTGCAATAACACTACGGCCTGAGTAGTCTACACGTTTTCCTAGTAAGTTTTGACGGAAACGTCCTTGCTTTCCTTTTAACATACTTGATAAACTCTTAAGTGGTCTGTTTCCTACACCTTGTACACTTCTTCCACGTCTACCGTTATCAATAAGAGCATCTACTGCTTCTTGAAGCATACGTTTTTCGTTTTGTACAATTATTGTAGGTGCACCAAGTTCAATAAGTTTCTTAAGACGATTATTTCTATTTATTATTCTTCTATAAAGGTCATTTAAGTCACTTGTTGCAAATCTTCCACCAGGAAGTTGTATCATTGGTCTTAATTCTGGTGGGATTACTGGAAGCACATCAAGTATCATCCATTCAGGTCTGTTTCCACTGTCTATAAAGTTTTGTAAGCAGTCAACTCTTTTTACTAGACGAAGTTTCTTTTGTCCTTGAGAAGATTCTATTTCTTTCTTTAATACTTCTACTTCACGTTCAAGTTCAACTTCTTTAAGTAATGTTTTAATTGCTTCTGCACCCATTCCAACAGTAAATTGATTACCATATTTTTCATAATATGCACGGTACTCTTTGTCAGACAATGTTTGTTTCTTTTCTAGAGGTGCAATACCTGGATCTAGTACTACATAACTTACAAAGTATATAACTTCTTCTATATCTCTAGGAGACATATCTAGTACTAATCCTATTTTAGGTGGTACACCTTTTGTATACCAAATGTGTGCAACTGGAGTTGCTAGTTCAATGTGCCCCATACGTTCACGTCTAACCTTAGAACGAGTTACTTCAACTCCACATCTATCACATACTACATTCTTGTATCTTAGTCTTTTGTACTTTCCACAAGCACATTCAAAGTCTTTTGTAGGACCAAATATCTTTTCACAGAATAGTCCGTCTCTTTCTGGACGAAGAGTTCTATAGTTTATTGTTTCAGGTTTTTTTACCTCTCCATAGCTCCAAGAACGAATTTTTTCTGGTGAAGCAATTCCAATACGAATTCCTTCAAACATATTAACTTCCATCATTATTCGTCCTCCTCCTCACTCTCAAAAATCTCATCTTCATCATACTCCAAATCCTCTAGTGAGTCATATGAATCTTCTTCATCACTTTCGTCATCAAAGTATTCTTCATCACTTTCTTCTGCTTCTAAAGATGTATCTGTTATATCATTATTTTCTTTATTTATATCTACTTCTTCTATTGTAACAGGAACATCTTCTTCATCTTCTTCTTTCTCAAGTTCTTTTAATTCTTTTATTCCATCTTTAGTCATTATTGATATATCTAAACCTAATGCTTGGAATTCTTTAATTAAAACTCTAAATGATTCTGGTACTCCTGCTTGATCTACTGGTTTACCTTTTACAAGTTGTTCATAAACTTTCACACGACCTAGAACGTCATCAGATTTGATTGTAAGAACCTCTTGTAATACATGTGCAGCACCATAAGCATATAATGCCCACACTTCCATTTCTCCAAATCTTTGTCCACCAAACTGTGCTTTACCACCAAGTGGTTGTTGTGTAACTAGGCTATAAGGACCTGTAGAACGCGCATGCATCTTATCGTCAACCATGTGGTTAAGTTTTATCATATACATGACACCTACATTTACACGTTTATCAAATCTTTCACCAGTTCTACCATTATATAACCAAGTTTTATAGTCAGGTGATAATCCTGCTTCTTTAGTCATTTCTTCTATATCTTCTTCAGTAGCACTGTCAAATACTGGAGTGGCAATATGAACTCCTAAAGTTTTTGCAGCCATACCTAAGTGAACTTCTAATATTTGCCCTAAGTTCATACGAGATGGAACACCTAGTGGATTTAAACAGATATCTACTGTTCTTCCATCTGGCAAATATGGCATATCTTCTTCTGGAAGTACTATACTTACTACACCTTTGTTACCATGACGTCCACTCATTTTATCTCCAACTTGCATTTTTCTTTTCTTTACTAAGTATATTCTTATTATTTTTATTACACCTGCAGATAACTCATCACTGTTCTCTTTAGTGAATACTTGAATATCATGTACTATACCACTTGAACCATGAGGTACTCTAAGAGATGTATCCCTTACTTCACGAGTTTTTTCTCCAAATATAGCATGCAAAAGTTTTTCTTCACTAGATAATTCTTGTACTCCTTTTGGTGTGATTTTACCTACTAGAATGTCATTTTCTTTAACTTCTGTACCAATTCTAATGATACCTTCTTCATTTAGATTTTTACGAGCATCCTCACTAACATTAGGAATATCTCTAGTAAATTCTTCTGGTCCAAGTTTAGTGTCTCTAGCTTCGACTTCTAGCATTTCAATATGCACTGAAGTTAGCACATCGTCTCTTACTAGTCTTTCGTTTAGTACAACAGCATCTTCATAGTTATAACCATTGTATGTCATAAATGCTACTGTAAGGTTTTTACCTAAAGCGATTTCTCCACCGTTTGTACTTGGTCCATCTGCGATTATAGTACCTGCTTTAACAGTGTCTCCTTGTTTTACTATAGGTCTTTGAGTATAGCAAGTTTCTGCATTACTTCTTTGGTAACTTATAAGTTCGTATTCTTGTTTACCTTTAGAGTTTGTGATTACTATTCGCTTAGAGTCAACATAATCTACTACACCATCTTCTTTGGCTTTTACTACTGCTCCACTATCTAATGCCGCAAAGTATTCAACTCCTGTTCCTACGATTGGTGCTTCAGTTTTAAGTAGTGGTACAGCCTGACGTTGCATGTTGGCTCCCATTAAGGCACGGTTAGCATCGTCATGTTCAAGGAATGGTATCATACTTGTAGTAATACTTACTATTTGAGACGGTGAAACAT
This sequence comes from uncultured Bacilli bacterium, assembly GCA_910586295.1. Classification (GTDB taxonomy): domain Bacteria; phylum Bacillota_I; class Bacilli_A; order RF39; family UBA660; genus MGBC139354. Next base: position 7,758 of record CAJUGE010000094.1, read on the forward strand.
CACTGTAGTTAACTTTAAGTTTTGAAACCATTAAATTATCTCTATTGAATCTTACTGGTACTTCTTCATCTGCTATTTCATTATTTTCTGTAACATCTATTGTTGCTGGGCATATATAGTAGTTTTCTTCTTCGTCTGCTGTCATATAAACTATTTCATCAGTTAACTTTCCATCAACTACTTTTCTATATGGAGTCATTATGAAACCATATTCATTTAATTTAGCAAATCCTGCTAAACTTGTTATAAGTCCAATGTTTTGTCCTTCTGGAGTTTCTACTGGACAGATTCTACCATAGTGAGAAGAGTTTACGTCACGAACTTCCATTCCTGCACGGTCACGAGATAATCCTCCTGGTCCCAGTGCAGATAACTTACGTTTATCATAAAGTTCTGCTAATGGATTTATTTGGTCCATGAATTTTGATAATTGGCTACTTCCAAAGAATTCTTTTAATGCAGCAGTTACAGGACGAATGTTAATCAAACTCTTAGGTGTAACTGTATCTATATCTTGAGTAGTCATTCTCTCACGAATTACTCTTTCCATTCTTGCAACACCAACTCTAAATTGGTTTTGTATTAATTCTCCACCTTGCCTTACACGTCTGTTTGCTAGATGATCTATCTCATCATAGTTTCCTACACCATAATGTAAGTTAATATAATATGAAACAGATGCATATATATCACTTATAGTTAATCTTTTTATATCTATAGATTGGTCATTTCCAATGACTTTTATTAGTTTATCACTTCCATCATTTGCATATACCAATACTTCTTGTACTTTGTTGTATGTATCTAGTTCTTCATTTATTTTTACTTCATGCACTCCATAACCAGATTCAAAAATTGGTTTTAATTCTTCAAGTATTTCTTTTGTAACCAAAGTTCCTTTAGCAAATTTCACTTCACCATCCACTTTGATATCTTCTCCTAGACGATTATTCAACAATCTATCTAATACATTAAGTTTTTTATTAAATTTGTAACGACCAACTTTTGCCAAATCATATCTAAATTTATCAAAAAATCTTGTAATTAATTGGTTTTTAGATGAATCTAATGTTGCTGGTTCTCCTGGTCTTAATTTTTCATATATTTCAATTAATGCTTGGTCAGTATTATTAGTTGAATCCTTTTCTATAGTATTAACTATATATTCATCTTCACCAAATACTTGTATTATTGATTCATCACTAGAAAGTCCTAATGCTCTTAAAAATGTAGTAATAGGCACTTTTCTTGTTCTATCTATTCTTACATAGAAAATACCTCTTGCATCTAGTTCATATTCTAGCCAAGTTCCTTTACTAGGGATTACTTCACTTGTAATTATATTACGTCCATTTTTATCAATTTCACGTTTAAAGTATATACTAGGTGAACGTACAAGTTGACAGTTGATTACCCTTTCTACTCCATTAACTATGAACGAAGCATTTTCTGTCATTAGAGGAATATCCCCTAAGAAAACATCTTGTTCCTTTACTTCACCAGTTTCGTTAATAAACAATCTTGCTTTAACTTTTAATGGTGCAGCATATGTCACACGTCTTTCTCTAGCTTCAGTTACTGTGTACCTTGGTGTTTCAAGTACATATTCGCCAAACTCTATTGACATACTTCCACTAAAACTGTCTACTGGTGAAATATCATCAAATACTTCTCTTATTCCAATATCCAAAAATTCTTGAAACGAATCTTTTTGCACTTCAAGTAAGTTCGATAACTCGAACTTGTTCTTTAATTTTGAGAAATCTCTTCTTTCTCTATGGTCTCCAAATTTTTCTACTTTGTAAGCCAAATTAGTCACCCCAATCCCTTAGATTTATCAATCACATCAACAGTAAAAATTACATGTATGCAGTATATAATGTTAGCAAAGATTTTTAAATAAGTCAATTAGTTTTAGCTCTAAAAATATAAAAACCTTTACTTTTATTTAAAATTTCAATATTGTAGTATTTTATTAACTCCTTAGCAATACTTTTAGCACCTTGGTCCTTTCTAATTACAAACCATAGTTCACCGTTTTCTTTTAAACGTTCCTTTGCACCTATTAGAATTTCTAATACTTTAGCTTTACCAGCTCTTATAGGCGGATTTGTCATTATAACATCATAGATATCTTTAACGTTTTCATAAGCATCACTTAGTAGTGCATTTGCATTCACTTTGTTATGTTCTATATTTCTTTTTGCCAGATGTACTGCACGTTTATTTACGTCTACCATAGTTACTTCACTATTTGTAATTTTTGATACAACTACTCCTAGATAACCATAGCCACATCCTACATCTAATACTTTAATTTCTTGTTTTGCATATTTTAAGTATTCTTTAATTAGTTCCTGTGAACCAAAATCAATTTTGTTTTTTGAAAATACTCCTAAGTCAGAATAAAAAATAAAGGAAGTATCAAAAATAGAATATTCAATCTTTCTTATTTCACTTTTAAGAGTATCATTATTAGTAAAATAGTGTTCCATTTTCTCACTTCCTTTATATACGCGAAAAAGCCTTTTTTATAAAAGGCTTATATCACTTACTTTAATTCAACTGTTGCGCCAGCTTCTTCTAATTTTGCTTTGATTTCATTAGCTTCATCAGCTGAAACATTTTCTTTAACGTTTCCACCGTTGTCTGCTAAATCTTTAGCTTCTTTTAGTCCAAGACCTGTAATTTCTCTAACTATTTTAATTACTTGTAGTTTACCAGAACCAGCATCTTTTAAAACTACTGTCTTAGTAGAATCTCCTTCATCAGATGCACCTGCCGCTACTGGAGCTGCTGCTACTGCAACTGCACTTGGATCTACTCCAAATTCCTCTTTCATCATATCAACTAATTCTTTTACTTCAAGAATAGTTTTTTCTTTAATTGCTTCGATAATATCTTTATTTTCAATTTTTGCCATTATTCATTTCCTCCCTCTTCTAATTTTTCGGCATATAAGTTAAGTGCGATACTTACGTTCTTAACGTGTTCGATAAGACCACCTGCAAACATTGTAAGAAGTCCTTCATAACTTGGTATACTTGCATATTCGTTAATTGTTTCAGTAGAAGCAAAACTTCCATCAATATACCCAGCTTTAATAGAAAGATTATCATTCTTTTTAGCAACTTCACTTACTATTTTTATAGGTTCTATTATATCTTTACTAAATATGTAAGCATTTGGACCAGTCATAAACTCATCAAGTTCTATTCCCTTATTTTTAAGTGCTAACTTAGCAAGTCTATTCTTATAAACTTTTAAATCACTACCAGATTTTTTCAAATCATGTCTCAAACTTGATAATTCAGAAACGTTCATTCCTCTATATTCAACAAGTAAAAGAGTTTTAGATTTATCTAGTTTTGATTCTATTTCACTAACTACACTTTTCTTAAGGTTAAGATTTTTTTCACTTGCCATTGTTTTCCTCCTTTTTTAGTTAATAAATAAAGTTTTCCGTACAAGGAAAACTCAAAAAGAAATTTTCCTCGGTAGGATTTACTAACAACCTACTGTCTACGGCCAACTAATGAATGTATTTTACTACATTTTGTTTAATTTGTAAATAGTTTAATTAAATGATGTTAAATCTAATTTAACTCCAGGCCCCATTGTGCTAGAAATTGTAATATTTTTAACAAATGTTCCTTTAACACCACTTGGCTTATTCTTAATTACTTCGTTAACGAAAGCAACTAGGTTTTCTTCAAGTTTCTTGTTATCAAATGAAACTTTACCAATAATAGCATGAATATTTCCATAACTATCTGTTCTGTACTCTATCATACCTTTTTTGATAGACTCAATAGCAGAAGTCACATTAGTTGTAACTGTTCCACTTTTAGGGTTAGGCATAAGACCTTTAGGGCCTAAAACTTTACCTATTTTTCCTAGAGCTACCATCATTTCTGGTGTTGCTACTATAACGTCAAAATCAAACCAGTTTTCTTTTGTAATCTTTTCAATTATTTCTTCAGCACCAACATAGTCAGCACCAGCCTTTTTAGCTTCTTCAGTCATAGTTTTAGTAACGACTAATATTCTTTTAGTTTTACCTGTTCCATGAGGAAGAGTAAAAGAACTCCTTACTTGTTGATCAGATTTAGTGGCATTAACATTTAAGTTAAAAGCTACCTCCACTGTTTCATCAAATTTTCTTTTTGAAAGAGATTTAACTAGTTCAACCGCTTCAGTTGGTGTATATAATTTATTTTTATCTACACTCTTAGAAGCTTCCACATAAGCACGTCCATGACGTTTCATACTTTATCCCTCCTTTATGTGGTATTTGGATTAATTACTCGCATTTATTTTTTTATTTTAATTATTCTTCTGTTTCTTTGTTATCTTGTGCAGTTGTTTCTACTTCAGGCATATCAGCATCAGCCATTTCTTTTGCCTCTGCTTCCATTTCATTAAGTTCTGCATCTAATTTTGCTGCTTCAGCTTCAGCTTCTTTAGCCTCTTCTGCTTGTTCAGCAAGTTCTTGATCATTAAGACCTTTAACAGCAATACCCATGTTTCTAGCAGTACCTGCTACTTGACGCATAGCAGCTTCTAAATCATCAGTATTTAAGTCTGGTAATTTAGTTTCCGCTATTGATTTTAATTGGTCTTTAGTGATAGTTGCAATTATATCATTTGCACCTTTAACACCACCTTTGTTAATTCCAGCAGCTTTAAGTAAAAGTGATGGAGTTGGCGGAGTCTTTAATATAAAATCAAACGTTCTGTCTTCATATACTGATACTTCACAAGGGATGATATCTCCCATCTTGTCTCTAGTAGCATCATTATATCTTGTACAAAATTCTTGTAAATTGATTCCTAAAGGTCCAAATATTGTTCCTACTGGTGGAGCTGGTGTTGCTTTTCCTGCAGGAATTTGAATACTTACTATTTTAGTAACTTTCTTTGCCACAAAAAACACCTCCTATAAATTTTATTAGTATGTTTTTAGCGAGTGGTTATAATGATAATCCAATTTCTCTCCCACTAATTTAGTTACATAATAAATATATAACTCTGAAACGTATTTTAGCACAAAAACTCCTAGTATTCAAGGAGTTTTGTATATTTTGTACAATTTTTGTGACTTGCAAATGAAAATGTCCTAAAAATTTAGTTTGTTTGCAAGTGAAAATGTCTTAAAGAATTAACAGTTCAGAAACGGACTGTTTTTTTTGATGTTTGCAAGTAAAAATGTCCTATAATTGTCATGTGTGGAAAG
>CAJUGE010000095.1 GCA_910586295.1 uncultured Bacilli bacterium
AGAAAAATAGAACATTAAATATGTTCAGTTTTAGTCATGGATTAAAATGACAAATTATTGATAAAAGTTAAGATATTTTCTAAAACTATTTGAATAATATAATATTAGTCAAATAATTATCGCAAAAAACCTAAACTCAAAAGTGTTTTTGCTTTTATTTTTGTGAAAATTGTAGTAAAATGTATATTTGAGTGTTAAAGGAAGTGGAAATTAGAAATGAAGAAAACAAAAATAGTTTGCAGTATTGGACCTGCAAGTAATAATTATGAAACTTTTAGAAAGATGGCCTTGGCAGGAATGAATGTAGCAAGAGTTAATTTTTCACACGCTACTATAGAGGAAAGAGAAACTGTCATAGATTTAGTTAAGAGAGTCAATGAAGAAGAACATTTGAATGTTGCATTGCTTTTTGACAGTAAAGGGCCAGAATTTAGAAGTGGAGAAGCAGAAGATGGAGGAATAGAGCTAGTACCTGGTAATACTATAAGAGTTGTTAAAGAGACTGTTATAGGTAATAAAGAAAGATTTAGTGTTAATCATCCTGAAGCTTTAGATAGTTTAAATATTGGTAATGCTATCCAACTTGAGAACGGAAAGATGAAAATAGAAGTTATTTCTAAAGAAGAAGACGGTGTTACATGTAAAATTATAAATGGTGGAGTATTGGGTAGTAGAAAGAGTCTTTTTGCTCCTGGGGTTATTTTAGATATACCATATGTTAGTGAAGTTGATAGAGAAGACATTAAATATGCAGCAAGAAATAATGGTGATTATTTAGCTATTTCATTTGTTTCTTGTAAGGAAGATGTTTTACAAGTTAAAGAAATTTTAAAAGAAGAAAATTCTGATATTAAAATTATTTGTAAAATTGAAAGTAAGGCTGGAGTAGAAAATTTGGATGAAATACTTGACGTATGTGATGGTATTATGGTTGCTCGTGGAGATTTGGGAGAAGAAGTACCAATGGCTTTACTTCCAGTGTATCAAAAAGAAATGATTAAAAAGGCTAGAGAACATGGTAAAATAGCTATAGTTGCTACTGAAATGTTAGAGAGTATGATTAAAAATCCTAGACCTACTCGTGCAGAAGTTACAGATGTTGCTAATGCAGTGCTTGATGGAACAGACGCTATTATGCTTAGTGGAGAATCTACTATAGGGGCATATCCAGTAGAAGCTGTTTCTTATATGGCATCAATTTCTGAAGACGCTGAAATGTATAGTGAAAAGAACTTTGATTATAAAGGTAAGATTGGTCGTACAGAGAGTATTGCTGCTTGTGCTGTTGATTTAACTAAATATGTTCCAGTTAAAGCTATAGCATGCGCAAGTATAAGTGGTTTTACTGCAAGATTTATTTCTAACTTTAGACCTAAAGCGCCTATAATGGCTACTTGCACAAGTGAAAAAGTATCTAGAAGTTTAGCTTTAAATTATGGCGTTTATACTAGTATAGTTCCTATCGTTAAGGATACTGATGAGATGGTTAGACTTGCAAGTGAAAGTGCTAAGAAATTCTTTAATATAGAAAATGGAAATAAAATAATTGTAACAGGTGGAATACCTATTGCTAATGAAGGTAGAATTACTAATTTTATTAAGATAGAAGAAATTTGCTAAGTAAATAATATACATAACTGTTAAAAGTTGATAATGTAACTTTTAACAGTTTTATTAATTTTAATAGGAAAGTAGTAAAGAAATGTTTGACACATTAATGAACATGTAATGTTCTCAATGAAGAAAGAAGATGAGTGAAACGATAGTAAGTAAGATGATATTGTGTGGAATAGCTAAGTTTGTTCTAGACTTTTTAAGAGATAGTCATAATGGAATTTATATAAGTGCTAATCAAATAGTTTGTTTGCTGTTTGTAATCAGTGCTTCAATAATTTATATTAGAAGTAGAAATGTGAGGAATTGTGATGAGATGTAATAATTGTGGAAGCGAAGTAACAAAAAGTAGCAAATTTTGTGCTCAATGTGGGAATAAAGTAGAAACTAAAAAAGTTTGTTGTTCTAATTGTGGTAAAGAAATACTTGATGGAGTAGTTTTTGTATGAACTGTGACAAGAAAGTGATTTCTAGTAATGCACCTAATACAGAAGATGATGGTAAAGCTTACATTTACTTAATTGTTGCGTATTTGTTTTGTTTTACCCTAATTTAATACTTTTATTCCTTTATATGGATATCTAAATTGGATATCGCCAATTGGTGTTATAACGTCATTGTCTTTAGGAATGCAAAAATATCCTAAGAAAGGCTATTTTAAAGTGCTACTTATTATTTATGTATCATTTACTATACTTGCTATATTATTTTTATTACTAACTATAATGACTTGTATAACTGCTTGTTCTAATTTTCCCTATTAAATAGTTAATAAAAACTAGAGTTCAATTTAATTTGATTCTCTAGTTTTTAAATCTATACATTTCTAACGTCTATGGCTTCCCAATTATTAAAATTGGGACTTAATGAAAGTCTTTTAGCACGGCTAATTTTTCTCTCTTTGCTAACTTTAATATTTCTTATATTATCAAGTGCTATTTCAAAGTATTTTATTGCCGTTACATCGTCTATATCGGGATGTGCCTCTTTTATTTTTGAATAGATACCTTTAGCCAAATCTAAATCACATAATACTTTAGTATTAATACCTTGTTCAAAATATCTATTATCTTTCATAAAGTCGTACATAATACTTTGGTCAAATGTTAAAATATTTTTATTACGGAAAGATCCTGTTATATAAAATACTCTTTGGTCTAGCCCACATTTCATACAACCACAATAATCTGTTGCACGTCCTTCAATGGGATCATAATCATGTAAGGTACTAACCCATATATGTTTGCAAGATGATACTTCTTTAATTTTAATAAGTCTATAGAATTCTTTTTGTTGTTCAGATATTTTTTTAAGTTGTCTATGTAATTCTAGATATTCTTTGACTTTTTCATCATCAAGTAAAGCATTAATTCTATCTCCAATTTCTTTTATTGTTAATTTGTTTTTTTCATATCGTTCTTTTAAATCTTCCATAGTTTTATGATCTCCTTTCATATTAGAATATTCTATCACACTTTATTAAAATTTCAAGTATTAAAATCCTCAATTAGTTTAGTATTCTATCAGTATTTTTAAAACTTATCTTACTTATTTCATTTAAAATAGTCTTGCCGTGTTTTTTTACAATTTCTCTTCCAGCAGAGTCTACAGTACTTCCTGCACCTTTAGGAATAGGTGTACCTAACTTTTCTTCTAAGGCTTTTTGTTCTTTTAAAAATATATATCTACTTATAATAGAAGCACATGCAACACTTAAGTTTTTGTCTTCTGCTTTAGTTAAAAATGTAATATTAGTGACTTTTTGTTCAAGACCTTTAAGATAGCTATAATAAACTCCTGGAAGTGCGAATTGGTCTACAATTATCTTTTCGTAAGGATAACCTTTATTTTTCATTTTATACAGTACTTTGTTGTGCATTATAGCTTTGATTTTATTCATATTATAACCTTTAGCATGATATTCGTTATACTCTTTATTTGAAAGTATTAAAGATTCATATGGTATTCTCTTAATTATAAGCGGAGCACATCTCTTTATTTTTTCGTCAGTTAATTTTTTTGAGTCATGTACACCTAATTGTTCTAAGAAATTTAAGTCATCTTTTGTTATAAATGTTGCAGTGACAACAATAGGTAAAAAATAATCTCCTGTACCAACTTCATCACTACCTATAGCATTAAAATAATAGTTTGTCTTATCGATACTTGCTTCTTTTTTCTCTTCAGTACTTCTAGTATCTACATCAATACCGTTAAAGTGTTTCTCTAAATCTCTCCACATATTAGCATCTATATCAGCAGATATTCCTTGAAACATTGCTTTACCACTTTCATAAAGAGTTATAACGGTATCAGCTTCAACTGCTTGAAAAATAGCATATGGAGGAGTTTTCTCTTTTCTCTTATCTTGATAATATTCTATCATTTTCTCTTTTATATTGTCACTTACTTTAAAAACTATAGTCATATTTGTCACCTCTAGAAGAATTTTATCATATTTTAGTTTTTTTTTCATTATAATTAGTGTATAATTTAGGTATAATATAAAGGAAAGAGGTATGTTATGAATTATTTAGTTGATGCAATTTTAATAATAATTGTTATATTAGGTGCCTTGAATGGTATAAGACAAGGATTTATAAAGAGTGTCTTTGGATTTTTTGGAAGTGTATTAGTATTCTTCCTAGCATGGGTTTTAAAGACAAGTTTAGCAAATGTACTTATAAAAGTACTTCCGCAGATAGGTGGCAACAGTGCGATTTCAGTAATAATCTATTATATTTTATCATTCATAATTCTATTAGTTGTATTTAGTATAATATTAGAAGTGGTTCTTAAAGTTACAAATATTATAGAAAAATTAATGAATGCTACTATAGTTTTAGGTGCTGTTTCTAAGGTGCTTGGAGGTATATTTGGTGCTGTAAAGACTTATTTAATTATGTTTATAGTGCTATTTATATTAAGTACATTTAACTTCAGTTTCTTAGCTAATTCTAAGGTTAATAAATTTGTGCTAGATAAGACTCCACTTTTAGGACCAGTAGTTAAAGATGTGTGGGAGTCAATAAGAATAGTATATGATAGTAATGATGTTGAAGGTACTTTGAGACATTTATTTGAGAAAAATATAATAAATGAAGAAAACTTGAATAGATTACTTAATAAGGAGGAATAGATAATGACATATTATAACGGAGAAGACTACAAGAGTGTAGTTAGTGAAGGATTAACTTTGGTTGATTTTTATGCGGATTGGTGTGGACCTTGTAAAATGTTAGGTTCAGTACTAGAGGATTTTGAAGATCAAATAAAAATAATTAAAGTAGATATTGATAAGTATAATGACCTTGCTAATGAATTTAAAATAATGAGTATACCACATGTAAAATTTTATAAGGATGGTAGGGAAGTAAGTTCTTTTACTGGATTTATGGATAAAGATATGGTGCAAGAAAAAATTGAAGAAATTAAGAATTTATAGGCTATTATTGGCCTTTTTCTTATGTTTAAATGCAAAAAGAGAGAAGACTTATTTTATAATAATTCTCCTCTTTTTAATTTTTAATACTTTACTTGATATATCAGTATATAACTCGCTATTTTCATTATAAAATTGCTCGAATACATCTATATTTCCATTACATATTGAAAGAGTTTGTTCAGTCATTTGTTTTTCATCTTCTCTTGTAACACTAGGATATTGCATTGATAACCTTTCTTTCAATCTCAAATAGTCTTTAAAATTATTAAAAAGAATTGAAGATGGCAATTTAATTGGAACTTTATCACATTCATCATCATATAATACATTTTTGCAATTTTCTTTCAACCTATAAATTCGTGTTTGAGTTGGATCTAAATAATAACTTTTGTCATCTTTAACTGAGAAAGTAATAACGTGATTTCCTACAAACCTTTTTAATATATTTTTCTCTTCTGTGATTTTGGTTGATAATTCGATACTTTTACCTTTTTTATCCACCAACTCCTCTATAAAATTCATTACTATACTGTATGTTTGTTCATCGGTTATGTGAGTTTGAACCCAAGTAATTAATTCTTCTTTTGTATATTTTGGTTGTTTTAAAATTTTAATTTTTACAATCTAATCCTTTGAACAAACGCTCAATGGATTAGATTCAATTCCATAATTATTTAAAATATCACTGAGCATGGTAGCAACATGTCTACAAACTGCTTTGCCTAGGATAACATTCGCACCATGTAAACATTTAATATCTCTTGCTTCTTTATTTGAAAATTCAAAATTTTTATCTATAGATAAATAACCCTTATATAGTAAGTAATTAAACATCGTATATATTTGAATAGGATTATTTAAATCAAAGATTCTGTTCAATTTATTATAATTTGTTATAAATTCTTGATATAAACTTCTAATTTGCTTAATATCTTTTGTATAATTTTTGCCATCTGAAAAGGCTAATCCTACATATGCAGCAAGGCAAATATATGCTAAAACATCTACTGAACTATTTAAAATAGGATATTGTGAAAATAAAAAATCGTTTGTTAAAGCCATACTAACACTAGAAAATTCAAGAATATTTTGAATTTTATTATATGTATTATAGTCAATAGATTCACAAAATTGTTTAAAAATATTGTCCTTCATAATTTCTCCTTGAACGCTAATTATACTATCATAAAAATAAATTATATGCAATCATTCGTAACATTATTGCATATTATGATTTAGAAAAAACTAGAGCTTACTTCTTGCAGTAATCATAATATTTCTCTGTTTTTTGTTATATTTTTTGCACTCGGTGTAATTTTAAGTACAAATGTGTTGACATTGTGTACAAAATATGGTAAAGTAGTAGCCATTTAAGAAAGAGGGGTATATGGTAAAAATGAAAGATAAGGTATCTAGTAAATTATCAGAAATATATAAAAGTTTAGAAGCGGCTAGAAAATATGGCGTAGATGTTAGAATGGAAGACAAAAAGTATGCAGAATGTAATATTGCCTTTTCAAAAGCTCAGTATATTTAATGATGAACGTTTTCATATAATTAATAGTGAATTAAAGAAAAGAGAACAAGAAAAATATAATTCTATATTACAAGATTTGTTTACTTTGGAGAATATAATATTAGATAAAAGAAAAATCTATCAAGTTAAAGAAACTTTAAATGGGATGTTTGAAAAAGTTAAAAGTTGTGATCTTAATCGAGATATTAAAGATTTTATTGTTGAAGTTAAAAGGCAATTAGAAATCTATAATAGTTCTAAAATACCAGAAATGTATAGTCCAGAGATAGTTATTAATGAGATTTTTAGAATTATATATGAAACTATTAAAATTGAATGGTTAAAATATGGAAACAGCAAACTGTTAAATATGGTTACGAAAGATGAATCAAGTATGGCTAGAATTAGTTCTTTTCTAAATAAAGATGTAGAGACTTTAGGAAAAATATTAGGGACTAATGACGAAAGTATTGTTAAGATAAGAAATTATATGTTTGGAAATAAAGGAGAAATTGGAAAAGTTTCACTTGACGAACAACTAGTAAATATGGTTGTAAATACTATTACTTCTCATCAAGTTGAAGACACTATTAATTTACAAACTGTAGATATGCAAAGCGAATTAGATGATAAAGTTAAAGAAGTAAGTAAAAGCCGTGAGGAATATGTAGGACTTGCTAAATTACAAAACAAAGCTAGAAAGTTTGTAGTTGATATAAGGAAAAAAATTGATAAACGAGTAGCGCCTATAGTTTTATCTTTAGTTATAATGAGTGGTGTAGGATTTGGAACTTGTAATGTATTATCTTCAACAACAGTTAATAATGAGACCGAAACAACAATAAATGAAGTTGATAGACAAAGTAATATAAGAACACTAGGTGCAACAGTAGAGCGTAAAGATCAAAAAAATGAGACACCATTAATGACTGCTGGAGCATGTGCTTTAGCTAGTGCCTTTATTCCTAAGATAGGACTTGCTTTTCAAGGTGTAAGTCTTTGTCAAGATAAAAGAAAATATAATAAAACTATAAAAGAAATAGTAATAAGAAAGTCTAAAATGGAAGAGTTAAAAAGTAATTTAGAAAAGATGGTACAAGAAAATAATCAATATTCAAAACAAGCAAATAAACAAAGAGAACTTATGATGTGGGCTTCAGTATATTCAGGCATAACAGAAGAGCAAATGGAACTACTAAATAGTATAAGCGAATCCTTAAACTCTAATAATCATGTTTTAGAAAATTTAGATGAAGAATTTTTAGTAGATGATGATACTATTGATAAGTCTCGTAATAGGAGATTAATACAATAATCTTCTTTTTCATATAATAAGAAAGCAAAATCATGCTAAGATGGTTTTAATAGATTTTCATTCATCACTTTACTTTTTGTCCTTTTTATGGTACAAATCACTTTATTAGGAGGAAAATATGAGTAAATTAGCAAAAATTAATGAATTTATTTATAATTACAGAAGTAATCAATTAGAAAATACTATAAAATTTCTTACTGACATGGAAGAATTTATAAAAGAGAATGAAATTATATTATCTGCAGATGATTTCATAAATCTTGTAAAAAATTCAAGTAAACTCAAAGAGACACTTAAAATGATTCAACTCTACAAAATGAGAACAAACGGTTCATTTATAAAAAATCTTCTAAATGCCTATAAAGTAATAAATAGTCATTTAGATTTAGAAGATAAAATAATTTTAGAATCTTTAAGAAATAATTTTGATGAATCATTAAGAGATATAATATTCAAAAAATATATAAATAGAATTAAAAATATAATTATAAAAAGATTCAAAAAAAATAAAGAACTTGATGATTATCTCCAAGATGCTTATGAAATATTCTTAACTTGCATAAATACATTTGATACAGAATCTAACTTCTCTTTTATAGAATATGTTTTATACAAAATAAGGTACAATATATATAATCCAAAGGAAGAAATCATATTTGAAGAACTACATTCTGAAATAGAAACAAATGATATTGAAGTTAAAATAATACTAGAAGATTTCTTAGAAAGATTTAATAGCGTTTTAGAAAGTATAAATCTTTCTCCAAGATCAAAGAAAATAATAGATTTCATAACAAGTCAAGATAAAAATATAGAATTAACTGGAATAACTAAGGGGACAGTGGGCTTAATTAAACTTAACATTTTTAACAAGCTATTAAAGACTAATATATTAGATGAATATTTAGACTATTTAGAGAATCCAACTGCAGGTAAATCATTTCTAGATATTTCTAGAGATAACAAACAAAAAGAAAAATATATTAAATTAGTTGAAAAAACGCCAAATAATGATTTTGACATATTAAAAGAATTGCGTCTATTAGGAATTTCTGAAAACGAAATAAAAGAAGCACTAAATAGTATGGATGAAAAAGATGCATCAATAATTTATTTTGTTTGTGGAAGTAATTTGAATTCTTTAATTAATAAAGAATCATTGACACCTCAAGAAATAAAGAATTTCTATTCTGCCAAAAGAAGATTAATAAGCATTATTAGTCAAAACAACAATTATAAAATCAAAAAAACAAAAAAGCAGTCGAGTAAAACTTTCAATTTATATGAAGAGATGGCAAAAAAAGGATACACAGAATCTGAAGTCAATATCGGAATTAAAAATCTAAGTTTTAAAGACCAAAAAAGACTATTAGAAATTTTTAAAGGTAATTTAAGAAACAATATACTACTATCAGAAGCAAATAATAGCGAGTTAAAAGAAATAATTACAAGGCTATTAATTATACTAAAAAACAATAAAAAATTTCTATTAGCAGAAGGGGCTTTAATAGAAAAATCAATGCAAGAAATGAGATCTATATATCATTCTGCTCTCTCAGCAGTCAGAAGCGAACAATTTAGAAGACTACTAGGTGATATAGAAGAAAAAACTGCTATTATAACCTTTCTTAATCTAGGAATTATCAAGAATCAAAAATATAGTGTAAGTCAAATAGTAGATATTACTGGTGTGCGTGCAAGAGAAATAAGAAAAATTTTATTTGAAAATTTAGAATTAGTGAAATCAAAATTACAGGATAATGAACAAGTTCTAAAACTAAAATAAATACAGAAGAAATCACATTATTATAGAAATGATTTCTTTTTTTTGTTATAATTTAACTAGGAGTGATAAAAATGAAAATATTAAGTGTAAATGCAGGTAGTTCATCACTAAAATTTCAAATGTATGAAATGCCTGAAGAACAAGTATTAATTTCTGGAGTATTCGAAAGAATAGGAATAGACGGAAGTTTTTATACTATTAAATATAATGAAGAAAAAATTAAGAAAGAAATAGAATTAAAAAATCATAAAGAAGCATTCAATATACTAATTAAAGAATTGAAAGATTATGGAGTTGTAGAAAACTTAAATGACATAAAAGGTGTAGGACACAGAGTAGTTCAAGGTGGTAGTTACTTTGACAAAACTGTAGTAGTAGATGATGAAGTAATTGCGAAAATAGACGAATTAAGCTCATTAGCACCACTTCACAATCCAGCTGCTATCACAGGTATAAAAGCTAGCCAAGAGGTTATGCCATCTGCGCTTCAAACAGTAGTATTCGATACTGCTTTTCATCAAACAATGGCAGAAGAAACATACCTTTATGCATTACCTAGAGAATGGGCAGAAAAATATAAAATTAGAAGATATGGCGCACATGGAACTAGTCATAAATATGTAAGTGCAAGAGCTAACGAAATACTTGGACGTGTTAATACCAAACTTATAACTTGTCATATAGGAAATGGTGCTTCAATAAGTGCAGTAAAAGATGGAAAATGTATAAATACTAGTATGGGGCTAACTCCTAATGCAGGACTCATAATGGGAAGTAGATGTGGAGATATTGATGCTACTATAGTGCCTTATATTATGAACACTCTAAAACTTAAACCTTCAGAAATAGACACAATTTTAAATAAAGAAAGTGGCTTACTTGGAATAAGTGGAATAAGCAGTGACTCAAGAGACATAGAAGATGGAATAAACAAAGGTAACGAAGATTGTATTTTAGCACAAAAAATGTATGTAAGAAGAATAGTTGATTATATTGCTAAATACTATGTAGAACTTGGTGGCTGTGATGCAATTGTATTTACTGCAGGAGTAGGCGAAAATTCAATAAGTACAAGAAGAGAAGTCTTAGATGGACTTGAAGTACTAGGCGTAATTGTTGACGAAGAAGCAAATAATGTCAGAGAAAAAGAAACTAAAATTACTAAAGAAGAATCTAAAATTCCAGCATACATAATACCAACTGATGAAGAGCTTATGATTGCTAGAGATACATATAATTTATGTATATAGAAAGTGTAGTATAGTGAATAAAGAAATATATAAAAAGATTTATGCAGAAATAAAAAAGTACAACACTATATACTTAGTAAGACACATAGGACCAGATCCAGACGCAGTTGCCTCACAAATCGCATTAAAACAAAGTATACTAGAGACTTTTCCAAACAAAAAAGTTTATGGAGTAGGAACAAGCGTATCTAAATTTAAATATATAGGTAAGCTAGATAAAGTAAATAGTTTTGACTATGATAAATCTTTAGTTATTACTTTAGATGTACCTAATATTTCAAGAATAGATGGATTAGATATACTTAAATTTAAAAATATAATAAAAATAGACCATCATCCATTTGTGGAAAGTTTCAGTGGTATAGAATATATAGATGAAAAATCATGTAGTACATGTGAAATGCTTTTTGACTTAATTGATAACACAAAACTCAAAATGACTCCTCGCATAGCAGAATCATTATTTATAGGAATAATAAGTGATTCGAATAGATTTCTATTTAATCCTTGCACAGATAGAATTCTCTATAAAGTTGCAGACTTAGTAAAAAGATACAATTTAGATATGCAAAACATTTATGAAAAAATATATAGCCGTCCTATGAGTGAAGTTAGACTAATGGGCTATATTGCTTCTAATTTAAAAGTTACCAAAAATAAATTTGCATACATAATCTTAGAAAATGATATAGTATCATCATTTAATGCAGACGCCTCAAGTGCTTCTAATATGGTAAATGAATTTAATAATATAGAAGATTTCATTGTCTGGATGTTTGTGTCAAAAGATGTTAAGAATGATGTTTTTAAAATAAACCTAAGAAGTAGAGGTCCTATTATTAATGAAGTTGCAAGTAAATATAATGGTGGAGGTCACAAATATAGTAGTGGTGCTAGAGTTAAAACAAAAGAAGAATTAGATGACTTAATATATGACCTAGACAGTTTGTGCTATGAATATTTAAAAGAGCAAAATAAAAATTGAGATTCAATAATGTATCTCGATTTTTTTTAAACATCTTCTCTTTCTTTTTTTATAGTACAGGAAACTACAACTAATCTTTTGTATCAAAATAACGAAAAAACGTTTGACTTGCAAGCGAGTGTATGTTATCATTAGTATAGTCAAGGAGGTGTTGAACATGACAATAAATAAAGCATATAAATTCAGGTTATATCCAAGTGAAGAACAAAAAGTATTAATACATAAGACATTTGGATGTAATAGATTATTATATAATAAAATGCTTTCAATGAAGAAAGAAGATGATAATCTAACAAGATTTGATATGAATAAATTAATACCTACTCTTAAAGATGAATATCCATTCTTAAGTGAGGTAGATAGTTGTTCATTAAGATGTAGTGTTTTTGACTTAGATAATAGTTTTAATAGATATCATAAAGGAATAAGTGGCAAACCACATTATAAGAAATGTAAGGGAAAAAATAGTTATAGAACAAACTATATAACAAATGAGTATAAAGGTAAAGTGTACGAAAATATAAAAGTAGATTTAAATAGAAAAGTAATAACACTTCCAAAATTAGGAGAAGTAAATATAAGAGGATATAGAAAGTTAAAAGAGTTTAACGTAAAAATAATAAATGCAACAGTAAGCAGAATAGCAAATAAATACTATGCTAGTGTATGTGTAGAAGAAGAGATAGAACTACCATCAAAAAAACAAGCAAGTATAATAGGAATAGACTTAGGAGTAAAGACATTAGTTACGACAAGTGACTTTGAATGCTATGGCAACCCTAAGTATTTAACAAAATATGAAGGTAGGATAAAAGGACTACAAAGGAAACTAAGTAGACAACAAAGAGAAAGCAATAATTATAGTAAGACATTAACGAAGATAGAAGAAACTTACAGAAAATTAAAAAATGCAAGAAAGAAGATGAGTGAAGAAATAGTAAGTAAGATAATAAAAAATAATGATATAATAGTAACAGAAACTTTAAATATTAAGAAAATGACAAGTAAAGATAGCAAGAAGAAAAATTTACGAAAGGAAATATTAAATGCAACATTTGGAGAAATCATAAGAATATTAAACTATAAGTGCAAGTGGAATAACAAAGAGTTAATAAGTGTAAGTCCATATTATGCAAGTAGTCAAATATGTAGTCATTGTGGACATAAAGACAAAAGCATGAAAGACTTAAATAAGAGAGAATACCACTGCAGTGAATGTGGAAACAAAATAGATAGAGACATAAATGCGAGTCTAAACTTAATATATGAAGGAATAAAGTTACTAATGAAAAACAAACTAATACAAGTGTAAAAGACACTTTTAAAATAGATAAAAACTAAGTAGGGCGGCGACCGTCCGAAATTGGCCTGTGGAGGATGAGAATCTAGTAAAGCAGGAATCCAAACTCGTGAGGGTTTGGGGAATGAATTTATTCGTTCTTTTGTTCCAGTATAGTGTTAGTTTTAATATCGCTTAGAAAGTGGTGCAACACACAAAAAAAGTGTACAGAAAAAGCACAATAAAACTTGTAATAATAATACCAACAAATTTATTAGATTATAGTAATATTTTGCTGCGTTAAACAAGACACACTTCATAGAGCTAATAAATATTATAGAAAGACTAATATTGTATAAATCAAGTGATTATGACAATCAAAAATGATAATAGCACTCTATTTTAGCTATATGTTTCTATTTGAAACAAAAGCTTAAGAAATTCATATAATAGTTTTTTAATATTAATTCGACAAAAATTTATCAAACATAAAGATATACTAATACTAGGTGAAGAAAAATGAACAAGAAAATTATTTTAATATTAATAGCATTATCCTTGTGCTTTTCTTTTCTAATGTATAAAATATATAGAAAAACAGAAAACAAAAGTACACCTATTTACTTAATACAAGTAGGAGCATATAAAGATTATAATAATCTCTCAGAAGCTACCAAAAATTATGAAAATTATATAGTGAGAAAAGAGGAAGGATTATATAAAATATTTATAGGAGTTACTAAAGATGAGGAAGTATTAAGCAAACTTTTATCTATCTATTTAGATGGAAGAGATAATTATAAAAAGGTATTAAAAATAGCTAATGAAGAGTTTGTTCAAAACCTTACTATTTACGATAATATAATTAAACATACTGATAATAAAGAAAATATAAATCTAGTTGTTAAATCTAGTTTAAAAGAATTGGATAAACTTTTAAATGAAAATAATTTACAAAAATGACATCAAGATACTTGTTTGATTATGTAATTTAATGTATTATAATGGACAAGGAGTTAAATTTGTTTCATAGAAAGGATATTATGAAACTAAAAGAAATACTAAAAGAAGAAAAGCCTAGAGAAAAGCTAATAAATCTAGGAGCAGAAAATCTAACGAATACAGAACTTTTATCTATATTACTCAGAACTGGAAACAAAGAAGAATCTGTAAACATCCTATCGAACAGAATCTTAAAAGAATTAGATTCCCTAACGAATTTAAAAAAAGCTACTATTACAAGCCTAACTAAAATTAAAGGAATAAAAAACGCTAAAGCATGCACAATAGTCGCGGCTTTTGAGCTAGGAAGACGGGCATTTAGCGAAAATAAAATAAAACTAAAATTAAATAAACCAGAGAAAATATTTGAGTGCTATAAAAATGACTTTTATGGAGAAACTCAAGAAAAATTTTTTGTGCTTTTATGTGACACAAAATTAAATTTACTAAAAAAAGAAGAATTATATAAAGGAACTGCTGATAATATTACTCTGCATCCAAGGGAAATATTCAGAAGTGCAATGTTAGAAAGTGCTTCATTTATAATAATTATGCATAACCATCCCACAGGAGACACAACGCCAAGTGAAAAAGATATTGAGTTTACTAATAGACTAATAGAAATAGGAGAATTGATAGGAATTAAAATAATAGACCATATAATAATAAGTCATACAAGTTATTTCAGCTTTGTAGAAAACAATAATAAACTTAATATATAAGAATAAAATTAACTAGGTGACATTATGAGTAAAAAAGAAGAATTCAAATTATTCGCATCAAAAAATAAATATTTATCAGATTTAGTAAGAGAAGGAAAGACTACATGGCAGTCTCTTTTCGAAACTTATGATATATATGGAAGCGACGCTAGTATTTGGGATGATTTTAAAAACGACTATAAAAAAGAAGAAAAAAAATCTGATACTAAAGTTAGTGATGGAGTAAAAAGCATTCTTGAAAACTTAAAAAATGTAGACATGGATAAATTAGAGGAGAATATAGGTTCTCTCCAAAAAGCCTTAGGTTTTTTAGAAGAAATAGTAATACTTAGGCAAGATAAAAAGGAAGAAAAGAAGACCACAAAAAGAAAGAACACTGAAATAGAAAGGTTTTTTGATGACTAATGAGATATGATTTTAGAGAAAAAATATATAATGATCCAAATTGTTTAAGGTATCTAAGAGAAAATTCAAGTTGGTATAAAAAACTTAATAGGGGAGTTTCCGTTGAAGAAATGATTCAAGAAATGAAAGAAAGATATGGTTTAAGGTTTAGGGATAAAGTAGATAAAGTAAGCACAGGAATAGATTTAATAAATGCTTTTATGAACGTTACAAAAGATTAAAATATATTAAGACTTTACACACATGAACAAAATTATTACTTATAATAATTGACTAATGCTATTTAATTTTGTATAATCTAAATAAAGGTAAGCAAAGATAAAACTTTGTTACAAGAGGAGAGGATGATAAAAATGAAGAGTCTTAATAAGGAAGGTTTTACTTTAATTGAATTATTAGCGGTTATAGCAATATTAGCAATACTATTTATGTTAGTCACACCAAACATTTTAAAAATGTTTACAAGTGGTAAAAAACAAGCATTTGTTACTCAAGTACAAAGCGTTGCAAAAGCGGCAGAAGCCCAATATATGTCAGAAGCATTTACTGGAACTCCAGGACCTTATTGTTCAGGGACAGACGGGAAAAAATTAGATGTTTCAGAATCTGGTCTTACATATTATGTTAGTTTTGATACAAATGGAAATATTAGTAAATTAGTAGTAGTTGATAGTAATTTTGCTTATGAATCAACTGAAAACTTTAGTGCTTCAGCAGAGAGAATCCAAAATAGTATGAAACAAGTAACATCTAAAACTGATGCAGCAACAGTTTTATGTACAGGAGAGACAGCAGGTACACTATCAGGGTTCACTTTAAAAGACATAGACTAAATGTCTTTTATTTTTTTATTGTACAGGAAACTACAACTAATCTTTTGTACCAAAATAACGAAAAAACGTTTGAATTACAAGTGGATGTATGTTATCATTAGTATAGTCAAGGAGGTGTTGAACATGACAGTGAATAAAGCATATAAATTTATATTATATCCAAGTGAGTATAAAGATAAAGTGTATGAAAATATAAAAGTAGATTTAAATAGAAACTTAAACTATAAGTGCAAGTGGAGTAACAAAGAGTTAGTAAGTGTAAGTCCGTATTATGCAAGTAGTCAGATATGTAGTCAATGTGGACATAAAGACAAAAGCATGAAAGACTTAAATAAAAGAAAATACCACTGTAGTGAATGTGGAAATAAAATAGATAGAGACATAAATGCGAGTCTAAACTTAATATATGAAGGAATAAAGTTGCTAATAAAATCAAATAAAATAGTACAAGTGTAAAAGGCACTTATTAAATAGATAAAAAATCAAGTATGGTAGCGACTATCGGAAATTGGCCTGTGGAGGATGAGAATCTAGTGAAGCAGGAATCCAAGCTCGTGAGGTTTGGGGAATGAATTTATTCATTCTTTTGTTCTCTTATAATTATCTAAGATTTTTATTATCACAGAAAAACACAAAAATAATCGTTTGCATATATAAAAACGGGCATATAAAAAGTATATGTCTGTTTAACATAAAATGAATTAATTAGTTTTCTTTATATTCGTAAATGTTACCATTAACTCCAATAGAATAAATTGGTATTTTTTGTAAATAGTTTTCCTTTTTTCTTCTTTGACTTCTAGAGAGATTTTGACTTTCTTCAATTTCTTCTTTTAGTTCATTTTTCATTATAACCAAATACCTTTATAATATAATTATCAAATTACATTTACTAAGAAAATTTTACTCTTTTTAGCTGTATAAAACAAAAAATTTTGACAAAATCTTTAAAGTTATGCTAATATAGAGTTTAGAGTGAACATAAGAAGTCTTTACATATGTAAACGCTTTATGTATAATGATTAGAGTAGGAAGTGATTTATATGGCATATGATGATAAATCGATAAAAATATTAGAAGGACTTGAAGCAGTAAGGAAACGTCCTGGAATGTATATAGGTTCAACAGATAAACGTGGACTTCATCATTTAGTATGGGAAATTGTGGACAATGCCGTAGACGAAGCAATAAACGGTTATGGTTCTAAAATATCAGTAACTATTACCAAATCTGGTAGCATTAGAGTAAGTGATGAAGGACGTGGAGTTCCATGTGGTATGCATGAAAGTGGAGTCTCAACTCCAGAAGTTATCTATACAGTACTTCATGCTGGTGGAAAATTTGAAAGTGGAGGCTACAAAGTAAGTGGTGGACTTCATGGTGTAGGTGCAAGTGTCGTAAATGCATTATCAAAAAAGATGGTAGTAAGAATATCAAGAGACGGACACATCCACGAAATAACATTCAAAGATGGAGGGAATGTAGATACTCCTCTTCAAGTAATTGGAAATACTAGAAGCACAGGTACTACAGTAGAGTTTTGGCCAGACGAGACGATATTTGACACAACAAAATTTAGCTTTTCTACAATACAAGAAAGAATGCAAGAAAGTGCATTTTTAATAAAAGACTTAACAATTGAAATAAAAGATGAAATAGGAGAAAGAGAAAACACATTTCATTATGAAAATGGAATAGTATCATTTGTAGAATACATAAATGAAAACAAAACAACATTACATAAAACTATAGATATGACTGGAGAAAAAAATGGAATTGAAGTAAATGTTGCTATGTGCTATACAGACTCTTATAACGAAAATATCATATCTTTTGTAAACAATGTCAAAACAATAGATGGTGGAACTCATGAAGCAGGGTTTAAGTCAGCAATAACAAAAGTATTTAATGAATATGTAAAAGATAATAATTTACTAAAAGGAAAAAATACTTTATTAGAAGGTTCAGACACTAGGGAAGGCTTAACTGCAGTAATAAGTGTTAATATTCCAGAAAACTTATTACAATTTGAAGGACAAACTAAAGGAAAGCTAGGAACACCACAGGCTAGAAGTGTAGTAGAAAGCATAGTAAGTGAAAAACTATCATACTTTCTTGAAGAAAACAAAACAGTCGCAGGACTAATTCTAGATAAAGCACTAAAAAGCAAAGTGGCAAGAGAAGCCGCTAGAAAAGCAAGAGAAGAAGCAAGAAACGGAAAATCTAAATCAGATAAAAATAAAATATTAAACGGTAAACTTACTAAAGCTGCTGGAAAAAATCCAATGAAAAACGAACTCTTCTTAGTGGAGGGAGACTCAGCAGGTGGAAGTGCCAAAACAGGAAGAGATAGAAATATCCAAGCAATACTACCACTTCGTGGTAAAGTTTTAAACTGTGAAAAAGCAAGTACTAATGATATAAATGGAAACGAAGAATTGAATCTTATCATACAAACTATAGGCGCAGGAGTAGGCTCGTCTTGTAACCCTAGCGAATCCAATTATGGTAAAGTAATAATAATGACCGATGCCGATGACGATGGGGCACACATTCAAATACTTCTACTTACATTCTTCTATAGATTTATGAAACCATTAATAGAAGCAGGAATGATATTTGTAGCAAACCCACCATTATATTCAATTGAATATGCTAAAGTAAAAGAATACATTCAAACAGATGAAGACTTAGCAGAAAAAAAGAAAACAATAAAAGGTAGTTATAAAGTAAATAGATTTAAAGGTCTAGGTGAAATGGATGCAGAAGAACTATTTGAAACCACAATGGATCCTGAAAAACGTAGTTTAATAAAAGTAACAATAGAAGATGCTATGCTTGCAGAAAAAAGAGTAAGCGTACTTATGGGAGACAAAGTTGACCCTAGAAAAGAGTGGATAGAAGAAAACGTAGACTTCACTCTAGAAGATAATTTTAGGAGGTAGTTATGAAAAAAGATGTAGAAAAAAGTATTGTAGAAAAAATATATGACTATACTCTTGAAGAGATAATGGGAGATAGATTTGCAAGATACTCAAAAAGCATTATTCAAGACCGTGCGCTTCCAGATGTAAGAGATGGATTAAAGCCTGTACAAAGAAGAATACTATTCTCTATGTACGAAAGTCACAATACTTATGATAAACCATTTAGGAAAAGTGCTAAAGCAGTAGGTGACATCATGGGAAAATACCATCCTCATGGAGACTCTGCAATATATGATGCCCTTGTAAGATTGTCACAACCTTGGAAAATGAGAGAACCTCTAGTAGAAATTCACGGAAATAATGGTTCAATTGATGGAGATGGACCAGCAGCAAGTCGTTATACAGAAGCAAGACTATCAAAACTATCAAACATACTACTAAAAGACATTGGAAAAGAAACAGTAATGATGACTTTGAACTATTCAGATGAAGACTTAGAACCAACCGTATTACCCGCACATTTTCCAAACCTTTTAGTAAACGGCTCAACTGGAATTTCAGCAGGATACGCAACAAATATTCCACCACATAACCTTGGTGAAGTAATAGATGCAACAATAAAAAGAATAGATGCACCAACTTGTAGATTAGAAACAATACTAGAAATAATAAAAGGACCAGACTTTCCTACAGGCGGTGTAGTAGAAGGCCGTACAGGCTTAATGAATGCATATTCATCCGGAAAAGGCAAAGTAGTACTTCGTGCTAACTATGAAATAGTGAGTGACAAAGGTAAAAAACAAATAATAATAAAAGAAATACCTTATGAAGTATTAAAAGAAACTTTAAAGAAAAAGATAGAAGATATAAAATCAGATAAGAAAATAGATGGAATAGTAGATGTAATAGATGAGTCAGACCGTGAAAACATGGCTAGGTTAGTAATTGAATTAAAAAAAGATGCAGATGCAACATTAATAACCAACTATTTACTAAAAAATACTGACTTACAAATAAACTATAACTTTAATGTAGTTGCAATAGTAAACAAAAGACCTAAAACATTAGGAATACTTGAGATATTAGATGCTTTTATAGAACATAAAAAAGAAGTTGTAATAAATAGATGTAACTTTGACCTTACTCATGCAAAATCTAGAATGCATATAGTAGAAGGTTTAATAAAAGCTATGGATATATTAGATGAAATAATAAAGACTATCCGTGCAAGTAAAAATAAATCAGACGCTATAGAAAACTTAGTTAAAGAATATGACTTCACAGAAGAACAAGCAACTGCTATAGTAATGATGCAATTATACAAATTAACTAATACAGATGTAACAGATTTAGAAAATGAGTATAATGAATTAAAGAGCCTTATTACATACTTAAACAGTGTATTAAATGACGAAAGTGTCTTAAAAGGAGTAATGAAAGACGAACTACGTGCTATAAAAAAAGAATTTGCAACACCTAGACGTACAATAATACAAGATGAAATAACTGAAATAAAAATAGATGAACTAAGCATGATACCTAAAGAAGATTTCATTGTAAGCGTAACTAAAAGCGGTTACATAAAGAAAATGTCTATAAAAAGTTATAATGCTAGCAGTGATACTTCATTTGGTTTAAAAGAAGGAGACTACTGTATAGGACTTTATAAAATAAATAACATAGATACAATAATACTCATAACTAACTTAGGAAATTATTGCTATTTACCAGTAAGAGACATTGGTGAAGCTAAATATAAAGAAATAGGAAGACACATAAGTTCTTACATTGCTATTTCTGAAGGTGAGCAAATCGTGGCATCATTTGGAATAAAATCATTTGACGAAAGAACTCTAACATTATTTAGTAAAAACGGAATGGTAAAAAGAACAGAACTTAAAAACTTACCAGTATCAAGATATTCTAAAGCCATGGTTATATTCAAACTTAAGGATGATGACGAACTTATAAGTGCAAGTTTAAATGATGGAGATGTTTACATAATTACTAAGAATGGATTTGCATTAAAATTTGACAAAGAAGAAATACCAGTAGTAGGACTTAAAACTAGTGGAGTAAAAGGAATAAAACTTGTAGCAGATGAAGTTACCAATGGATTTATCACAAACATTAGTCATGAATACATAACACTATTTACTTCTAGGAACACTGCAAAACGTATAAGACTTAGTGATATAGAATATTCAAAAAGAAGCCTTAAAGGCGAAAATATACTTAAAAGTCCAAAATCTAAAAAGTATGACATAATAAAATCCTATGCAGGAAGCACCAAAACAAACTATGGTATAATTTTAGATGAACCAAAAACATTAAAATCTTCAGACATTAATATTATGGAAAAATCTTCTACTGGAAGCATAATTGAAAAAGAAGAGATAAAAAACATTTACAAAGAAGCAAGACTAAAAGTTATTGATGATAGTGAAAATAACAATCTTAATTCTAATGACGAACCTAAAGATGATAAACCCGTAGAAGAAGAACCTAAACAAACAGGAGAATCAAAAGAAGAAACACAAGTTATTACTAAACAAGAAATTAAAGAAGAAAAAGAACAAGTATACGAAACAATGACAATGAGTGATTTCTTTGACGAATTTAAGCTTTAAAAATATCAGTAAACAATTTGTTATCGATTGACATTTGTGTAAAAAGTGGTACAATTGTACTTAGTCAAAGGGGGAAGATTAAAATGACTAAAAAACAAATATTAGCGAGTTTTCTGGCAAGCTCGTTAGCACTAGGATGTATAAGTGGATGCGGTGCAAAAAAATCAGAAAGGACTATATTGGCTCAAGTAGATGAGATAAAAGAAGGGTATTATATTAATATTATAATGGCAAGCCCTGTATATAATGCTGAAGGACAAATTGAATATTATATAGCTCCAGATGGTTTTATAGTAAAAGGTAATCTAGCATATCAAGTTAACCATAGAACAATTGTAAAACCTATAGTGCAAGTTACAAAAAATGGAACAGTAAGCTACAGTTTACCTAATGGTGGAACATTAAGTAATGATGGCGTTAATGTAGTTGGTTATCAAGATAGAACTGTCACTGATGAAAATGTAATAGAAGAAATTCTAGAAGAATATTTAGAAAATAAAGATGCTAATAGAAAGACTTTGAAATAGAAGTCTTTTTCTTTTCTCACATTTATGATAGAATAATATTATGGTGAAGTTATGAATCAAGATATAAGTAAAATTATAAAAAAGATAAGAGAAGATAATAAATTAACCCAAAAAGAAATGGCAGACGAATTAGGTGTAACATTTCAAGCCGTTTCTAAATGGGAAAATGGTAAGAACATTCCAGACATTGCAATATTAACAGAAATAAGCAAAAAATATAATTATGATATAAACGAGCTTTTAGGCACAAAAAGTCAAGTTAAGTTAGAAAAAAGACACATTTTAATATTGTGTTCAACAATTATGGCAGTATGTCTAAGCTTAATAGTAGCATTCTATTATTTCAAAGACGACAATTTCAAGCTAAAAACTCTTTCGAGTAAATGTACAAACTTTAATATATATGGAAGCATTGCATACAATTCAAACAAATTATCAATGTATATTTCCGAAATCAATTATTGTGGCGAAGAAGATGATAATAAATATAAAGAAATAAAATGTTCATTATATGAAAAAAATGATAATGAGACAAAACTTATAGACGAATGCAATAAACGATATGAAGAAGGAAAAACTATTGATACTATATTAAATGAAATAAATTTTAACGTAGAAGATTATAATAAGATTTGCAAATCATATAGCGAAGATAATATATTTTTAGAAATATCTGCTACTAATATTAATAATGAAATTAAGACATTTAATATTCCTCTAGGGACAAAAGATACTTGCAATAATAAAGAAAACTGAAATTCAACCTAGAGTTGATTGAAAAAAATAAGAAATAATATAAAATTATTTTATAGAAAGAGGTAAATTATGAAGAAAAGATTTATAATCAAAGCAAGTGTTTTAATAGTTTTAATAATAGGAATGACATTAGGATGTACTTTCTTAAAAGAAGACGATGTAAAAGAAGATAGCATAAAGTTTAAAGAAGAATATGAAGCATTAAATAATACTGTAAGAGAAAGTGACGGTCAAAAATATAATAATATTGATATTAATGAAGACAACCCCATAAAATATGTAACGCCAAAAGAAGCAACAAAGATAATAAAAGAAGAAAGTGGAGTAATATATATAGGAGCGCCTTGGTGTCCTTGGTGTAGAAATGCTATTCCAGTTTTGTTTGAAGCAACAAAAAATAATGGTGTAGATACAGTTTACTATGTAGACTTAACTGAATATAGAAATATTTGGGAAATAGTAGACGGAGAATTAGTTAAATCGCAAAAAGAAAAAGAAGGGTATTATGACTTATTAAATGCCCTAGATGAAGTATTAGGAAGTAGCACTTATAAATTAAAAGATGAAAACGGACAAGAATATGACACTAATGAAAAAAGAGTATATATGCCTATGGTTTTAGGAATAAAAGGTGGTAAAATAACTGAAACACATACTGGAACAGTAACTTTAAATGAAGGTCAAGACAAATATAGCGCATTAACAGAAACTCAAAAAAATGAACTGTTAAATATATATGACAAACTTGTAAAGTCAAGCATACCTGAAGGAAAATGTGGTGTGGGATTAGATGATGCCTGTGATTAATCAGGTATTTTCTATTTCTAAAAAATGAAATATCTTTGTATGTAGTTTACGGATTACTCTAACCAACTGAGCAATTTTAAAAAATTTTTACAAAGTACTTGCAATTTTCTCAGTTTTAGTGTAATATTATAAATGCGTTGGACCTTTAGCTCAGTTGGTTAGAGCATCCGGCTCATAACCGGGCGGTCGCAGGTTCGAGTCCTGCAAGGTCCACCAACTAATTTGTGCAGGCGTGGCGAAATTGGCAGACGCACTAGACTTAGGATCTAGCGGAGCAATCCATGGGGGTTCAAGTCCCTTCGCCTGCACCACATTGATTTCAACCTTGGTAAACCAAGGTTTTTTATATTAGTAGTTGGTGGAAATCTGCGCCCAAGCCCGATTATGTTAAATCAAAATACAAAATAAAATACAGCCTTATAAATAAAAATACCTTAGTATTTAACTAATATGCAATTTTTATTTGACACATAAAAATCCTAATGATAATATATAAATCAGAAAGGAGGAAAAATGAACAAAAATTTCACGATATTGCTAGAAGAGTTTAAGAGAATCTCCAACAAAGGGTATATAAGAAGCGTAACTAAAAGTTTTGGAAGCATAGGTCTTACATTTGAAAAAGAATTAAATAAATCCCCAGATTCTAAATACTTACCAGACTACAAAGGAATAGAACTAAAATGCACTAGCAGATTTAGCCATTACCCATTATATTTATTTACAATCGCATTTGATGGTCCAAACTTTAATGAAATAGCAAGAATTACAGAAATATATGGTAAACCAGATAAGGATTTTCCAGATAAAAAAGTTTTATTTGCTAAACTTGACTGTACATATTTTACAGAAATAAATAACCAATATAATTTTATATTAGAATTATCAAAAGAAGAAGAGAAAATATATCTAGCCATTTATGATAAGAATCATAAACTAATAGAAAAAATAAGCTATGTCAACTTTGCTACAATTTATGAACATCTACTGACCAAACTTTCACAACTTGCATTAATATACGCTAGTAAAAAGACTTATATTAAATCAGAATATTATAGATATTATAGAATAATATTATATACACTTAAGTCCAAAGAAAAATTTATATCCCTCTTAGAAAAAGGAATAATCAAAGTAGGCCTAATATCAAGAATTTCGAAAAGTGGAGTCGATACAGGAAGATATAGAAACAAAAATCTAATTTTTGAAATAAACAAAGATACCTTATGTGAATTATTTGATAAAGTATACGAGTATAACACAGACTTTTTTAACAAAAAATAATTTGAAAATATTTGCGAATATTTAATGAGACTTTATTGTTTTTACAATAGAGTTTTAATTTTATCATATTTTTATAACCACAACATTATAAATTAGTGATATAATATAATTTAAGAGTGAGGTGTTAAAATATGGAACAAGTAAAGAAATACTTATTTTATCTATCAATAGTAATTCTACTTTTTCTTACTTTATTTCTAAGCATAAAAATAGCAGACAACATATTAAACGCCAATAAAATTATGTATGAAAAAGCAAGCAAATACGTAAATATGGAAGTGAAAAGTGAAGAAACTCAAAACGACATAAAATATCCAAAATTTAACATAAAAACCTTAGACGAAGCAGTAAACGACTTTGTAGAAAAATACAAATCTAAAAACAACGTAAACATAGAATATACTGTATATGTAAGCAAAACTTTAGTTAATATGTTTTTTAAAGTAAAAGATAACGACGTAATAAGCTACACTGATATAAACTATAGTATAAATTCAAAAACATTTGAAACCAAAGAAGTATTTGACTTTAATTTGCTAGGAGAAGAAGTTTTAAATAAAGCTAAAATCAAGTATAGTACCGAAATATATACAAAAATATTAGAAAATAACTTTAAAGATACTCATATCAAAGTACAAGATGAAGGAATCTACGTCTATTACAATCAATCTTTATTTAATGATTTACCTTATGAAGTTTTCATCTTCTTTGAAAGCGATGAAACCAAAAGTGTAGCAGAAACACCATATGACAAAATAATCGCGTTCACTTTTGACGATGGTCCAGGAAGTTACTCAGAAGAACTAGCACGCACCTTATTATCGCATGAAAGTAAAGCTACTTTTTTCGAATTAGGAAACAGAATGAAATATAACCAAGATACAGTTAAAACTTTATATGGTTATGGAATGGAAATAGGTAGTCATACATACGCTCATAAAAATTTAAATAAACTAAGTGATGAAGAAATCGATGAAGAAATAAATTCTGTAAATATTTTATTCAATGAAATAACAGGAGACAATATAAAATTATTAAGACCACCTTATGGAAACGCAAACTCCAACGTTAAATCAAGAGTAAACATGCCAATAATACTTTGGAATGTAGATACTGAAGACTGGCTAAGCAGAAATAGTGAGCAAATATGCAATCATATATTAGAACATGCCAGCGATGGAGATATAATACTAATGCACGATATATATGGTACAACATTAGAAGCAGTAAAAATGGCTCTTCCTATATTAAAATCACGAGGATTCAAAGTAACTACAGTTAGTGAACTTGCAAGCATTAAAGGAGTAAATTTAGAAAATGGAGTAAGCTACAGACATTTTGAATAATCTTCTTTACATGTTTTTTTTCTTTTGTTATAATCTTAAATATGAAGAAAAGAAGTAAATTGCTAAAATTTTGGATAGTAAATACAATAACATTTACTAGAGTAATTGGCTCAGTAGTAATGCCCATAATCTACTTTACTAAAGGAGTTGAATCTTTAGTTTTCTTTGTAGTGTTGTTATTTCTAACAGATTGTATAGATGGAAAACTATCAAGATTATGGAAAGTGGAAAGTTTTTTAGGAAGCTTGCTAGACTCAATAAGCGATAAACTATTTGCCTTTGTAATGCTAGGTATACTTTCGTATGAATATCCTGGACTACTTAGTGTATTACTTTTAGAATTTATAATATTTGTAATAAACACTCTTGCATTTACAGAATTTAAAAATGTTCAATCTAGTAAAATAGGAAAACTAAAAACAGTCATACTAGATGGCTCATTATCAATACTTTGCTTCTTTAGTGCTAAAGATTTTCTAGGAAAATACTTAGGAGAATCATTTATAAAAGTCATAACAAAAATAGAATACAGTTTTTCTTATATATTAATCGGAATAATGTTTGGAATCGGTTTAGTGACAGTATGTGATTACTCTAAAAAAAGATTAAAACAAGTAACAGTATTTGAAAAGATGAAAGGTAAAAAATTAAAAGAGTGGAGTGAAATATGGAAAATACTTTTTACAAGAGAAATATACATAAATAATAAAGACAGAAGTTTAAGAGAGTTACTATATGAAGAAAAAGCCAAATAGGCTTTTTTATTTTACTTTGAAAGAATTTCTAAATAAGAATTGGCAAACTCTCTATAGGTGATAACTCCATCTTTATTTAAATCATCTTTATCTTCATATCCATCTTGTCCTCGTGAAAACATTTCTTTATCATCTTTTGTCAAAGCACTAATAGCATTCATAAAAGTAGCTTTATCGTAATTTTGACTTAAAATATTTTTGATATAAGCATATTCTTGATTAGTTAAATTAATTGATTTACGAACTAATTCGTCATTACAATCTTCCTCAGAACAATATTTGTTTTCAACAATTTTTAATTTTTTATTAATTCTACTTATCTCTACACTATAATAATGAACAGGTTCTAAATTTGTTCTATACTTGATTTTAATAATAAAAATTTTATCTAATATAATAAAGCATAAAAACATAGTTACAACAACTATA
Organism: uncultured Bacilli bacterium; assembly: GCA_910586295.1. Lineage (GTDB taxonomy): Bacteria > Bacillota_I > Bacilli_A > RF39 > UBA660 > MGBC139354. Next base: position 27,614 of record CAJUGE010000095.1, read on the forward strand.
AAAAATTTTTTCTTCATAATAAATTTCATCATAAGTAAATTATACAATCCAAGGCATAATAAGTAAATGAAAAACTATAGTTTTCTCTTAAGACTAGACATAATTCTTTAAACATTTTATATTAGAACTCTCAAAACAATAACTATCGTCTAACATTTCAGGTGTTAACTTAATAGTGGAATGTTCTAAAATAAAACCATAATCACAAGCTTCAAGTAATTTCATTTGAATTTTAGAAACTTCTATCGTCAATCCTCTAGCACCAACTCTAAGAGATAAAGCACGGTTAGTTATTTCATCTATTACATCATCGCCATACTCTATATTTACATTATAGAATACTTTAAAATACTTTTGTAAATTCCTAAGTGGACTAATCTCTGAATAGACAAGAATATCTCTCAAAGACTTAAAATCTCTCAAAGGATTAAGCTCTAATATTACTCCAATTCTTCCAGCAAATTCGTCTTTAACACCAAACTTAATCAAATCACTTACATTAATATTTCTCTTACTCAATTCACTTCTTTTATCAAATCCAATAGAATTTTTCTCCATACTATTATAGATATAAGTAAATGCTCCACCAAAAATAAATGTGAGTAGAGAAGTATCAAAATCTATAGTAGTACCTTGAGCCTTAACTTGTACAGTAGTGCCACTTATCCAAGAAAGAAGTTCGTCTACAATGCCTTCTCTTATCTTTAAATCAGAATTAAATAGCTTATCTGCTTCATCAAAGAAAATAACGCCTTTCTGAGCCTTTTCTATATCTTTATTAGAATTATTGATTAAAGTATATAACACATCAGTTAAACTAGAATCAACATAGCCAACACCACTAAAATTGGTGGTAGCAGTCTTTACCATAGGAATGCCTAAATGTTTTATGGTCTCTGAAATAATAGCAGTCTTACCAACCCCAGTAGGGCCTATAAGTAAAATATTCTTTTTCTCAGTTGTAATTAAATCACTATCTCCATAATTTACAAGCCTTGAATTACTTAAAATTACAGGAATCAGTTTCCTCACAACATTATCTTGAGAAACGATTTTTAACTTAACCTTATCTATAATTTCCACAGAACTTCTTCTATTTACAATTCTAGTTTGAGAATCATCATCCTGTTTTTTCTCACCATGTGTCTCCATATACTCTCTATACTTTTTAACTAATTCACTTTGAGGAAATGCCCCAGTACTATCTATAACATTATTCTCTCTATCTTCAAATTCTAAAGATTCCACTAAATTAATTACAAACTCACTTATTAAATCTCTAGCCTCTTTATGATATAAACTTTCCCAATATCTATCTTGTTCTTCAAAATCCTCTATAGATAAAGTCTCTAATAAATCTTTAGAATCTTTCTTTTTCTCAAACATAACTTTTTTGTCACTATAGTCTCTATCTGTAACAATCTTATAATCATAATTAATGTTCACTCTATAACGAACTTGTAATTCTTCTAATAGAAGCTCACAAAGAATATCTACAAACTCACTTTTATCTTGAGTTGCATAGCCTTTTTTCTCTAATTCTTGCATTTTATTGCTATTACTAGGAAGTAAATTTCTCTCTAATAGTATATAAAACTCTTCTTTATCAGGCTCACCCTTAAAGGAACTTGGTATAAAAAGTCTAGCTCCATAAACACCAGCAATAACCCTAAAATTACCATCGCATTCTTCTATATACATACCTTTATAAGTATTACCAGTAAATATTTTATTGTCATACAATATGACAGTTTCTTTATATTCAAGTGTATCAGAACCTAATCTTTTATAAAAAATAGTACCAATTTCAATTTTCTCTAATAAATCACAATTGAACTCCATAACAATTCACCCCTAACTTTTTAGAAGTTATAATATCATAGTATCATTGAATAATCAAGCATCATCATAAATAGAACTTTAATTTGAAATTAACTTAACAAAAATAGTTTATAAACTCACGAATGTCATTATTAAATAACAAAATTATGAAGCTCATTCTAAATTTTGCGAATCGAAGATAATAGAATATAGCAAAACACACTACATATCTCTCTTTATTTTTATTTACAAATCAAGTTGTTTCTAAATAATATGTCTAAGAAGCCTAGAGTTTTTATATAATCACTTCTATGAAATGATACAAAATAAAACAAACCCAATTTCAAAAAAGGTTTGTAATAATCTAAATTGGTGGTCCCTTAGGGATTCGAACCCTAGACCCACTGATTAAGAGTCAGTTGCTCTACCAACTGAGCTAAGGAACCATCACGTCTTAAATTATAGCACAAATCATTTATTTTTTGCAATAGTTTGTTGTAAAAAGTGTCATAAAATGTTAAAATACTCTTGTAAGTGAGGAAAAATATAATGAGGATAATAGGAATGGACTATGGAAGCAAGACTTTAGGAATAAGTCTTAGTGATGAGACAAAAACATTAGCATCTCCAATAGAAACTATAAGATATAATAATGTAGAAGAACTATTTAACAAATTAGATAAATATTTTAACACTTATGAAATAGAAAAAATAGTTTTAGGAAATCCATTGAACTTAGATGGCTCACTTAGTGATAGAAGTATAAGTACTTTAAATTTTAAAAATAATCTAGAAGAAAAATATAAAATCCCAGTAATAATGGAAGATGAAAGATATACTACTGTAATAGTAAATAATATGCTGATAGATAACAACACAAGAAGAGAAAAAAGAAAAAAAGTAGTAGACAAACTTGCATCAACAGTCATATTACAAGGATACTTGGATAGGAGAAATCAAAATGGAGAATAATGAGATAATTCTTATAGAAGATGGTAAAGAAGTAAGTTATAGAATATTATTCAGTATAGAAGATGTAGAAGGAAAAAACTATGTAGTATATACTAAAGACGAAGAAAATGACACTGGCGAAATATTAACTTATGCAGCTACTTACGAAAAAAATGAGAATACAGGCAACATTAAACTGTCTTCTATTAAAAATGATAAAGAATGGAAATTCATTGTAGAAGTACTAAATAGTATACAAAGTGGAGTTAAAGAATAAAGGAGTAAAAATGGTAAAGAGAAGATTAAATTTAAAAAGGGTATTTTTGGTTTTATTATTATTAATATTGATAGCAGTTACAGCTTTGGGAGGAATGTTTTTCTATGAATTAAGTCCAGCAAACAAAGGTGGAGAAACAATTGAGTATACTGTAGAAAGTGGCACAATGGTTAATGAAATTTTTGCTGATTTAGAGAGTAAAGGATTGATAAAAAGTGCTTTATTTATGAAAATCTATAATAAAATTGCGGGAGGATTAGAAATCAAAGCAGGAACATACTCATTAAGTTCAAGCATGGATGCTACTGATATATATAAAGTCTTAGGTGGAGAAGTAATAGATAATGCTGACACTTTCACTCTTACGTTCAAAGAAGGTGGAAATATTAGAGGCCTAATAAATACATTAGAAGATAAAACAGAAATAAAGAAAGTAGATGTAGTAACAAAGCTTAGTGATGCAGCTTACTTAGATAAATTAATTGATGAATATTGGTTTTTAACAGATGATATTAAAAACACAGATTTAAAATATTCTTTAGAAGGTTACTTGTTTCCAGATACCTATACATTCTATACAAATGCAACTATAGAGGATATATTCAGAAAAATGCTAAATACTATGGAAAGTAAACTAGAACCTTACAAAAGAGATATAGAGTCATCTGACTATAGTGTACATGAACTATTAACGTTAGCAAGCATAGTAGAATTAGAATCAGCAGATCCTAATGATAGAAAAAATATATCTGGAGTATTTACTAATAGACTTAATGATGGTTGGAGTTTAGGTAGCTGTGTATCTACATTCTATGCATTTGACATAAATATGGGGGATAGAGACTTAAATGTAAGCGAAATAAATGACTGTTCTGGAAAATATAACACAAGATGTACTAGTTACATAGGACTACCAGTCGGGCCTATAGGAAACGCTGGTATAGAGTCAATTGATGCAGCATTATTTCCGAATGAAACAGATTATTACTACTTTGTATCAGATTCTAATATGAACACACATTTTACTAGAACACTTACAGAGCACGAAAATAAAGTAGAAGAACTAAAGAATCAAGGACTATGGTATGAATACTAATAAATTAATCAAAAATATGGAGAGTTTTGCAAGTATTGAAAATATCCCAATCATGCAAGAGTCTTCACTTTTGTTCATATTAGATTATATAAAAAATAATAATATACAAAGTGTTCTAGAAATAGGTACAGCAATTGGCTACAGTGCAATTAGAATGGCGCTTACTGGCCCTAGAGTAACTTCTATCGAAAGAGATGAAAAAAGATACTTAGAAGCAGTAAAAAATGTGAGTCTCTCTAACCTTGAAAATAAAATAACTCTAATACATAAAGATGCTTTTGATACAGATATAACTGAAAAATATGATATGATTTTAATAGATGCTGCCAAAGGAAAAAATAAAGATTTTATAGAAAAATTTAAAAGAAACCTAAAACCCAAAGGAACAATAATAATAGATAACATAGATTTTCACGGATTAGTAGGCAAAAGCGAAGAAATAAAATCAAGAAACTTAAGAAGTTTAGTAAGAAAAATAGAAAGATTTCTAAGTTACTTAGATGAACAACAAGACTACACTGTAGAAAAAGTAAACGTTGGTGATGGACTTATTATTTTAAAAGAAAGTGATAAATAAAGGAGAAAAATGAATCAATTAGATTTTAAAAAAGTAAATGAAAATTATCAATTACTCTCAGAAAGCACATATAATTGTATAAAAAATATATTTACACATGAAGAATAAAAAAATATATTAGTAGCAAAAATCAATCCAAAATACATGGACGGAATTAAATTATGTGAGCATTATAATCTAGATGTTAAAATCGGAATGAACTGCTTAATCTGCGAGTGTAAAAGAGGTGAGACAAAAAAATATGTTGCACTTCTTGTTCCAACAGGCTTTAAATATAATATGTCCACTACAGTAAGAAAACATACTGATTCTAGAATGGTTTCACTAGCACCTTTAGAATATGTATTAGAAGAAACTAAAATGGAATATGGAAGCATAAATCCCATAGGCCTACCTAAAGAATGGAAAATATATATAGACCCTAAAGTATTAGAAAATGAAAGAATTATATGTGGAAGTGGATTACAAAATTCAAAAATTTCATTACCTAGTGAATATTTATTAAAACTACCTAACATAGAGATATTAGAAAACTTAGCAAAATAAATTATAGGAGGAATTACTTATGATAATAACAATTGATATATTAAAACAAAAAGTGCCAAAAGAAATAATACCAACAAGATTAGACAGTGCGTTAAATTTATATACAAACATAAAAACTAAAACTGAAAGTGGAATATTAGTATATAATACAAATCCTGACACTTGGAATTGTCTATACCCATTTTATGAAATAAACCACAAATTCACACTAAATGATTACAAAATCGAAAACGAAAATCCTACATATGAGGAGCTAATCAAAGAATACCAAAAAATATATAAAAAAGTATATGAAGAACAACAAGGATTTACTAAAGAAACAAGAATAAATATATTAAAAGAGGAATACAAAAATACATTTAACTTGAGTGATGTAACTATTAATGATTCATTAACATCTTTTTATGAACTTAAGTATTCAAAATCCCAAAAAGTATGGACATTATATTACTTTGAAAACTACATTGCCAGCAAAATAGAAAACATAAATGATTTATATAACCAAAAGCTATATGAACAGAAAGTTCTACCATTATCTTCAAATATTAATAGCATTGATGGAGTAGAATTAGTAAGTAATCTTCCATTTCTATTATCAATAGAAAGCAATGTAGAAAAGTTAAATAATAATATAATAAATTTAAATGAAGATGGTGATTAAAAATGAATAAATTCTATATAATACCAAACTCAAAAGAAATAAACAAATTTCCAGAAAACTTAATCTTGCCATTAGAAGACTATAGCATTGGCTTCGATAGATACTTCTGTGTAAGAGAAATAAATGATATAAGTAAGTCTAGAGAAGTATCGGTAATAATAAATAAATTACTTCATAAGAGTGATATAGAAAATATTAAGAAAATTATCTCAAGCTTAAAAAATGTAACTTATTTTTACATAAGTGACCTAGGACTATTAAACTTAATAGATAAAAATAAAATAATTTTGTATCAAAGCCATATTATAAGTAACTATGACAGTATTAATTACTATAATGAACTTGGAATAAAAAATATAGTTGTATCTAATGAACTGACTTTAGAAGAATTAAAAGAAATAAGAAAGAAAACAACTAGTGAAATATTTTATTCTTTAATAAATCATAATGACCTCTTGTATAGCAAAAGAAAATTAATAAGTAGCTTCAATTATTACAAAGGAAAAGACCATAATAAGTCAAATAAAATAACAGAACATGTTAGTAAAAAAGAATTACTTATAAAAGAAGAAGGAAACAGTACGATGATATTTGATTCTAACATTTTTAGTGCAAATGAGTTTATAGATGAGTTTGAAAACTTTAATTTTCTAATAAACTTTAGCAACATGAATGAAGAAGAAACAAACATAATATTAAGTCATTACAAAGATAAAAATCTAAAAGATTATATAAATGTAGAAAACTACTTTTTAAATAATAAAATCGGATATAAGGTAGGTGAGTAAGTTGACAGAAGTATTAAGTCCAGCAGGAGACCTAGAACGTTTAAAATGGGCGCTTCACTACGGTGCAGATGCAGTTTATATTGGTGGCTACGACTATAGCCTAAGAGCAAATGCTAATAATTTTAGCTTAGAAGAAATAAAAGAAGCTGTCTCTTTCGCACACAATTTAAACAAGAAAGTCTACGTAACAGTAAACATAGTAATGCACAATGAAGACTTAGAAAATTTGAACGATTACTTAATAAAACTCAGTGAAGCGAGTATAGACGCTTACATTGTAAGTGACCTAGCAGTCGTAAAAAGAATTAAAGAACTTAAACTAAAACCAGAAATTCATATAAGTACTCAAGAATCTACAGTTAATAAAGAAGCAGTCAAATTTTGGAAAAGCCTAGGAGTAACTCGTGTAGTCTTAGGTAGGGAATGTTCTAAAGAAGATATTAAAGACATATTAGATAATGTTGATATAGAATTAGAAGTTTTCATACACGGAGCAATGTGCACAAGTTATAGTGGTAAATGTGTATTATCAAACTATGTTACACAAAGAGACTCTAACAGGGGAGGATGTAGCCAAGTATGTAGATTTTCTTTCGATATGGAAGACTCAGAAGACTTTCAAATATGCACAAAGGACCTTTGTATGATAGATTATATTGGAGAACTTATAGACTTAGGTGTATCCTCCCTAAAAATAGAAGGTCGTATGAGAAGTTTATACTATATTGCAACTGTAGTAAATGCTTATAAACAAGTAGTAACGAAAAAGCTAGAAGGAACACTAAACGTTGAAACATTAGAATATTACAAAAAAGTATTAAGAAGAGTATCAAACAGAGAAAACAGTGTGCAGTTCTACGATAGAGAACCAGGAGTCAATGAACAATACTATACTGGAAGACAAGAAATTTCTAATCAAGACTTTCTAGGAATTGTCATAGATTATAAAGATGGATATGCATATTTTGAACAAAGAAATAACTTTAAAGTAGGAGATGTAGTAGAATTATTTGGGCCAAACATTGAACCACAAAAATTTACAGTTGAAACATTTATAAATAAGGATGGAGAAAGTATAAATGTTGCATCTCATCCCCAAGAAATATTAAAAACAAAAGTACCATTTGAGGCACATAAAAATGATATTTTAAGACTGCCAATCAGTTGACAAAAGTGACTTTTTTTGATATCATTAGTTACTAGTAAAAAGGAGACAAGATTTAAATGAAACAAAAAGATTTTTTTCTAACAAGTGAAGGATTTCTAGAACTTGAAACTGAATTAAATTATTTAAAAACTGAAAAAAGAGAAGAAGTATTACGTACTTTAAAAGAAGCGCGTTCATTAGGCGACTTAAGCGAAAATGCTGAATATGACACTGCTAGAGATGAACAAAGCAAACTAGAGTCTCGTATAAAAGAAGTAGAATACATCTTAGAACATGCGACTATAATTGAAGAAGACCAAGCAGCAGATGGCACTGTATACATAGGATGTACAGTTACACTTCAATATGATGGAGAAGATGACACAGAAGAATATAAAATTGTAGGAAGTCAAGAAGCTGATCCATTTAACAATAAGATATCTAATGAATCACCAATCGCGGCAGCAATACTAAATAAAAAGATAGGAGAAACTGTAGAAGTAAGTAGCCCCGATGGAGTATATAAAGTAAAAATTATTAGTGTAGCATAACTATAGTTATGTGCTTTTGTACATAGTAAATGTACAAAATGTAGTTTAGGAGGAGAAAAATGAAAGAAATTACAGTTGAGATTAAAGGGAGTGAATGGGGAGATATTTTAGATCACGTATTTGAACACAAAAAGAAAGACATAAAAATGGATGGATTTAGAAAAGGTCAAGTTCCAAAAGAAGTTTACATAAAGAAATTTGGTATAGAAAGTTTATACATGGATGCAATAGACCATGCACTTCCAAAGTTATATGAGAAAATGATGGAAGAAAATAAAGACTTAGAAATGGCTTGCAGACCTGAAGTTGAACCAAAAGAGATAGATAAAGAACACTTAAAAGTTGTATTCAAAATAATAGAAAAACCAGAAGTTAAACTAGGAAAATATAAAGATTTAGGTGTGGAAAAAGACAAAATAGAAGTAACTGAAGAAGAAATAGAACACGAATTAAGTCATATTCGTGAACAATTCATTGAATTAAAAGATAAAAAAGAAGGCTCTAAAGTAGCAAATGGCGATGAAGCAACAATTGATTTTGAAGGATTCAAAGATGGAACACCTTTTGAAGGTGGAAAAGGAGAAGACTACCCACTAACTATTGGAAGTAATAGTTTCATTCCTGGATTTGAAACTGCACTTATTGGCATGAAATTAGGAGAAGAAAAAACTATAGATTTGACTTTCCCAGAAAACTATCATGTTGATGACTTAAAAGGAGCTAAAGTACAATTTAAAGTAAAAATAAAAGAATTAAAAGAAAGAATATATCCAGAATACAACGAAGAATTCTTCAAAGATTTAAACATGCCAGATGTTGACTCACTAGATAAATTAAAAAATGCTATTAAAGAACATATTGAAGGACACAAAGTAGCAGATGTTGAAGATAAATATTTTGATGAATGCCTAAGCAAAGTAAGTGAAGCAGCCAAAATGGATGTTCCACAAGAAATGATTGACGAAGAAGTTAATAGAATGAATGAAGACTTTGCTAAAAGACTAGAAATGCAAGGAATGAACATTGATACTTATATGCAAGTTTTAGGAATGACTAAAGATAAACTAAACGAAACATTCTTACCAGAGGCGGAAAAACGTGTTAAATATAGATTGGTAATAGATGCAGTAGTAAAAGAAGAGAAAATAGCAGTTAGTGAGAAAGAAGTAGACGAATACTTAACTGAAATGGCTAATAAATATGGAGTATCTGAAGAAGAATTTGTAAATGAAATCGGTGGAAAAGAAAATTTAAAATACGATTTAGAAGTAAGAAAAGCAGTAGAAATAATTACAAAATAAAGGACTATTTAGTCCTTTTTCTTTTGATAGAAACACTACTAATAACTTTCTTTTTAGTTTTAAGTATGGTAAAATTAAGGTACAAAGGACGGTGCGCCAGTTCGGTGTTTAATATATAGTTGGTGTGAACCCAACATGGTAATCCTTGGCAAGGAGCCATTAGCTAGTCTTGGAGTCAAAGTCGTGAGATTAGATTTAAGCGTAGACAAGCAAGAATTCGAGCCG
>CAJUGE010000096.1 GCA_910586295.1 uncultured Bacilli bacterium
AAAAGATATTGGTTATAATGAAAGAAATTATGAAGTAGCAAGAAATTTAATACTTAATGATGTAAGTACAAATATTATAGTTAAAAGTACAGGATTGTCATTAAAAGAGATTAATAAGTTAAAGAAATCTTTAAAAACATATTAAGAGATGTCAATTATGTTATTTGGTGTCTTTTTATATAGTAAATGTAAATTTTATTTACAAAAGTAGTTTATTTTGGCGTAAACTATTCGTGTCTATAAAATATTTTTGAGAAAATAAAAGCGTTTTTCATACCTAACGTCGTATATAGTAAGTAGAGGAACAAAATGGTTTCTCATTAGTTAAAGTAAATAGATTAGTCAAGAAAGATCGATTTTTTAATATTGTATTAAATTTTGCAAGACTTGTTTTTTCTTTCTTTTCTATTTATAATGAAGTTATGATAGAAAGGACAATAGATATGAATAATGAAATTAGTATGGGAAAAAGAATAAAAGAGTTGTTGGCTAAAAAAACTTTGCCTACAATACTTGCAGGTAGTATGTTATTTGGTAGTGGTGCTTTGGTGAGTGAAGCAGAGGCTTATTCTTTAGATGAGCCTAGTCAAAGTTATGAAGATTTTATAAATTATGATGGAATTAAAGTTTTTATAAACGGAAGATATGTGGAGTTTAGTGAGAGTACTGGATACCCTTTTGTTCTTGATGGAAGTACTATGATACCTTTAAGAGCAGTAAGTGAAGCATTTGGCGCTAAGGTTGATTGGAATGAATATAGTAAGACTGCAAGTGTTAGTAAATATGATACTAGTGTAGATGTTACTGTAGATAGTAAAGAAATGAAAGTGAAAGACTTAAATGATAATAGTTTTAATATGGTAGGTGTTACTAAAGAAGCTATGGTTAAAGATGGAAGAACTTACATTCCACTTAGAAGTTTGTTTGAATGTTTTGGTCTTAATGTGAGATGGGATAGTGAAAAACAAATAGCTCATATAGAAACAGTAAGTTTAGAAAGTCTAGAAAATATAGATTTTAAAGGTGAAAAGGTATATTCAATTAATGAGTTAATAGATATGAAGGATATTAGATCTTTTGTGTTTGATGGAGAGGAAATCAACAGAGAATATTTAGGAGTTCTTAGCGAAAGTAATCAATATGTTGTTATAGTTAAAGATGATAAAGCTCAAGTGTTTTCTTATCAGTTTCTTAGTAATTTAAATTATTATTATGGCAAAGAAAAATTAATTAAGCAATTTTCTTTAAATACTTATAGCGATGAAGTATTTATAAGAAACGAAATAGGTGAAAATATAGAATTTATTAAGAATGTCGTTCGATTTAATATGTTTATGAGTAATATTTCTACTGTTAAAACTAGTAATAATATTTCTATAAGTACTGGTGCTTATATTAAAAGTCAATTTGAAGAAATTATGATAAATGCTGAAAAAATAGCTGCAGAAATAAAAAATACAACAAGTGATAAACGTCAACAAGCAGAATTACTTACTGTGATTTTGAATAAAAAAATTAAGTATGGTCATAAATCAGTTGCAGCTGTTTATACTGCGTTAGTTAAAAATGAAGCGGTTTGTGAAGGCTATGCACGAAGTTATAATTTGGTAGCAGATTTGTTAGATATTCCTTGTATTTGCGTTGATGGTGTTAATAAATCTAGTAATGAATCGCATGCTTGGAATGAAGTATATATTGATGGCGAATGGTATGTGTGTGATGCTACATTAGGTGTTACTTTAGGTTCTTTAAATTTATCTAATTACAGTACTAATTTGATAAGAGATGACGAATATTTAGAAGATAAAGATATGATTAAGTTAACTTATAATTTTGAAAATTAATTCTTTTGTAAAGTTTGTTGTATACAAACTTTTTTCTTTATGTTAAAATGTATTTATGATAGAAGTGAGGTTATTATGAAGAAATATTTTGTTTTTTTAGTAATTTTTGTGACTTTTTTTATTAGTACTCAGTTCTTAAAAGCTGATTGTGAATCTGCTATTAAAGAGGCTGAAAATATAAAAGTTTCAAAAATTGTTAGGATACCTGATAGTATGCCTGGTGAAGGAAATGATAATGATTTTTTGATAGGTGTTTCTATTGAAAATATGAGTAACGATTTTTATGCAGTTGTCACTAATAATTATAATAGTGAGGAAGTTACAGTTAAGGCAGAAGATATGGTTGATGGTGTTGCTTTGGTGAGTACACCTTATATTTATAAAAGTGTTAAAATGAATGTCAAAATATATTCTAATAATTCTGATAAATGTTCATCAACTGATGCATTATTAGGTGTAGATGTTGATTCAGGAGTTTTTAATAAATATTATTATACTTGGATATGTCAAGAGAATAGAGATTTGGAGTTATGTGAGCCAACTAAAGAAACCGATGATATTAAAGAAACTGATTTTAAAGAACAAATCGAAAAAAAGATTGAAGAGAAAAATAAAAATCTTATTGACAGATTATTGGATTTTTTGAAAAAGTATTATTTGTTTATTATTTGTCCTATATTAATTATTAGTTTTGTTTATATAGTCAGAATTATAATATTGAAAAGAAGGTTGAAAAATGAAAAAATGTAGACTATTTAAAATTGTATCTTTAAGTTTATTAGTTGTATTAGTACTGCCTATTAAAATTTTTGCTGATACTTGTAGTAATGGGAATATGGGAAATGATAATCTTTCTGTAAATTTAAATAATAATCAATATGGAGTCAATGCTAATGGTGGCTCTTCGAATCTTGGTAATTATATCTATTCTTCTGAAGAGATAGGAAGTGGTTGTGTTTCCTCTTCATTATACTGTATTACTCCAGATGGTGGTTCTCAAGGTGGAGGAATGGACTATTCCAAAGTTGATGATTTGAGCGAGCAAATTAGAGATTGTACTAATTCTAAAACTGGTTCTGAATATTGTGGGATGGCTGGTATTTTGCAAGTTGCTTATGGCTCAACTGCTGCTTCTGATGCTACACAATCTAATAATTGGAATCAAATGGATGCGGCTGTTACTATGGCTTTGAGGCTTTGGGCTGCTAGGAATCCTCAAGGAACAACATCATTTTTTAGTGATGAACATTATGATGGTGCTATAACAAAAGCTGCAAATATTTTGTTTGATAAGATAGAACGAGGAGAGTCAGTTAGTCCATCTGATGTTAGTCAATATTTGACGGATAAAGAGGGGAGCAAAACTCTTGCTTTAGCTATTGAATGGTATCAACAAGCTGTTAAGGGTGTTGATTTAAAAAGAGCAGATAATTTTATACAAAATACTCCAAGTGTGATTGTTGGAGAAAATGGCGTCTCTTATGAATATAAAGCTAATTCAAGTAATATCCAGGGAATTGGAGATGTTACTGTTGAAGGAGTAAGTAGTGATCAAATTAAATTTGAAAAGGTTTCATGTAGTGATGGGAGTGGAGATTGTTATACATTTTCTGTCTCAGATGAAGCTATTGATCAGTTGTGTAAAGGAAAACCAGCTGGAACTACTATCTCTTATTCTGTAAAAGTTAAAAGTAATTCTGCTATTAATAAAATGTATTTGTATAAGCCTTCTAAAAAAGGTGGAAATCAGTATTTTGTTGGGTTTAATGCTTATGATGAAGATGTTTCTATTGATGAAGAAATAGAGTGCCCAGATTCTTCTAAAAAATGTGTAGAGGATCCTGAAACTGGTAAGTGTTATGGTCCTAAAGGAGAAGAAATAGATTGTGACAAGATGGAAGAAGTATGTGGACCTTGTATAATAGAAGATGGTAAATGTTATCGTAATGAAGAAGAAGTAGACTGTGATGAATGTGATATTTGTGTAAAACAAGGAGATAATTGTTTTGTTGCAGGACAACAAGTTGATTGTGAAGATTATCCAGAGTGTGAGGATACTTGTGAAAAACGTGGAGATAAATGTTATGTAGGAGAAAAGGAAGTTCCTTGTGAAGATTATCCAGAGTGTACTGGAATATGTGAAAGAAATCCAGGAGAAGGATGTACTTTAGGTGGAGTTCCAGTTGATTGTAATGATTATGAGGAATGTAAAGATTTAGTTTGTCATAAGGAAGGAGATACTTGTTATTTAGGGGAAGGAGAAAATAAGAGAGTTGTTCCTTGTGGAGTGTATCCAGATCCTGAGTGTCAGCTTGAAGATAATCCAAATCCAGATAATTGTCCAGTAAGAAAAATTGATGAATTACCTTATTATAGTTGTAAAAATGGTGATACTGAGGGAGAACTTGCAGATCCTCCAATGTGTTCAATACTTAAAAATACTATAAAAAGTGCTTATAAAATAGATGAATATAGTAATGACTGGTGCGATGTTTTTTGTAGAGAGACTTATTCATTTAAGTTTATGGATAAAGAAACTGTACAGTCTGGAAGATATTTTAGGCATGATGTGCAATCTAAATATGTTACTATTTCTAATTTAAGTACTGTTGTTACTGCTGTACAACAATGTACATCATTAATAAATTATGATGAATGGAAAAAAGCATATATGCTAGCAAACACAGAAGTTAGAAATGCATGGAATAATTTGAAAAATTGGGAAGCATGGTGGGAAGGCGGAGAAACGAGTGGTGACCCTGTAAACATTATAGAAGAAGGTGGAGGTAAATCTGGTTGTTGTTATGGTGATGAACATCCAGATGTTGGTCCTTATTGGTTCTTTGAATGGCTAAATAAACAATATTCAATGGCTTTATTTAATGGTAGTACTACGCCAGCTTTAGGTGGTGGCTCATTTAGAGGAAAAGATGCAGTTATATCCTCTTTATATTGTGATGGAAGTAGAGATCCAGAAACTGGAGCGTGCTTAGGAGAAATGAAGTGTGGTACTCCTACTCATGAAAATGCAAAAACAATTATGCAAGTATATGGTATTGATAAAAGTTATGTTAGAGATATGCATAACAGTGCTATTATACGTTATAGAGCAGCAGTAACTAAAAGAGATACATTAATTAATAATATATTTAATTGTAATTTCTTTACACCTACGGAAGTAAGTAAGTATTATGATAGACCTAGTTCTTATTATGCTTCTAAATATCAGACTCCAACTGTTAGTTCACAACAACAAGTAATTTCTACAACATATGGTAATATTTTAAATGGTTATTATCCTTCTTCTGAACTTATTGATTTAAGATATGATGAGCAAACTAGATTAAAAGAAGAAGGTAGTGCAAGTAATGTTTGGTTTACAAATGAAATTTCAGAACCAAAAGAAGGTATTTATAACGAAATAACTAAGGAATTTGATGATAGTAGGGCTGGTCAAAAATATAAAACAACTGCTAAAAGTAATGATCCAGAAGATTCAACTGTATGTGGTGGATGTAATGATCCTATACATGATAGTTTATCAAATGTACCTAATCCAGCAGAATCTGATCCAGATGATCCATATGGTGTGTTAGATGCTAAGGAATATGGCTTTTGGGTGTGCGAAGGTAGTTTAACAGCTGCTAAATGTGTTAATGCTTCTTCTAGATTGAAAATACCATATAATTATGTTGCCAATTTAGAAGTTGCTAAAGAGATAGGTTATTGGCAAAGTACTCAATTTGCAACTGAGATATTTACTGGTAAAGTTGTAGAAGGCAGTGCTGGACTTCAACTTCCAGAAAAGAGTTGGCCAGTAGCAATAAGTACTTTAACTGGAGACTATAATATATTCCTTAAATTTAGTAAATTTGGAGATGCTAAGAGAAAAAATGGAACTCTTAAGTTAGAATTTTCTGACGATGTTAATTGTGCTTATACTGTGGTAAATGAAATGACTAAGTACGATTGTGACGATGGATATCATGAATGTTATGACTGTGATGATCCAAGTACACCTCAGAATGAATGTTATCCAAATGGAGAAGATCCAAATAAAAATAAATTGGATTTAGGTTTCTATTTTAGAAGTATAGATTTGGATGATGTATTTCCTAATTCTAGTTATAGTCCTAATCAAACATTATTAAATCCTAATAGACCGATAGGATCTAACTGGAATACACAGAACGCTATTCAAGTTATTAATAAGATTCAAGATTTAGGAGAAGGATATTTGGGTGGTGGAAAAGCGCCTGAATACACTATTACTTTAACTCCTGCGATGAGAAAACAAGTTACTAAGAATAATAGAGAAATATATAAAGCAGATTATTTGACTCCAAGTACGCTTTCTTGTAATCATAGTACAGCTATATGTCAAAGTACTTGGTTACAAAGTGATTTAAGAAATATTTTAGAAGATTATAATCACACTGATTATTATGTTCAAAATGATAATTCTAGAAATAATTTGTATGTAGTTGGGAGGAATAGATAGATGAAATATACTTTTTGGGCTTATGGTTTAATAGCACTTGGAGTTGCAATATTAGTAGGGCTTAGATTTGTAAATGATTTAACAACTACATCAGAAGCAGATTATTATTTGACTAAAGAAGTTATGGAAGCTGCAATGCTTGATTCTATAGATTATGGAGTTTATAGAAGATATGGAGATGTTAGAATAATAAAGGATAAGTTTGTAGAGAACTTTATAAAGAGATTTAGTGAAGGTGTAGGGGGTTCTAAAACTTATTCTATAGAATTTTATGAAATATATGAGGAACCAGTTAAAGCAACAGTAATAGTTAAGACTGGTACAGGTAGTTTTCAAGTAAGTAGTGATCAAGTATTTGAGAGTGGAATAATAACTACTTTAAGTGGAATAGTTGAAACTAAGTATCAACAAGATTGTGTACAGAAAGGAATTTGTAAAGAATACGAGTAAGAGCATCAAATATGATGTTCTTTCTTTTTCAATGAGTATATGGTAAAATTAAGGTACGAAGGACGGTGCGCCAGTTCGGTGTTTAATATATAGTTGGTGTGAACCCAACATGGTAATCCTTGGCAAGGAGCCATTAGCTAGTCTTGGAGTCAAAGTCGTGAGATTAGATTTAAGCGTAGACAAGCAAGAATTCGAGCCG
>CAJUGE010000097.1 GCA_910586295.1 uncultured Bacilli bacterium
ATACAGTTAAAAAGATAAGATTAAAATGTAAAAAATCAGAAAAATATATTGTTGATTTTTTATTTTTCACAATATATTTCTAATGAAATAATAATTTATGTTTGATATTATTTTCTTAAAATAACTATTAATTATTAGGAGGAATTTATGGATAAATATAAAATATATCCTAAACAGTTTAAAAGAGTAAATATTCCTATCAATCCAAATCAATGCTTTGTCCTTATGCCGTTTGATAAAACTTATGATGAACTTTATGGTACCATTAAAGAAGAATTGAATAATTTATCTTTTATATGTTTAAGAGATGACGAAATAACTGGAGCAGAACCATTTATAAATAAAGTTTTAACAAATATACTGATATCACAGTTTGTAATAGTAGTGTTAACTGATTTTAGACCAAATGTCCTTTACGAGCTTGGAATTACACATACTTTTAAAGATATACAAAATGTTTTATTAATTGTTGAAAAAGATTCGTCACTCAAAAACAGCATTCATGAAAGATCTTCGGATATCTCTCATTTAACATATATTGAATACGACCCGAATAATCTTATTAAACTTAGAGCAGAAATACGAAAATTTATTAGTAAAAACAAAAATTATTCCGATTTCCAAAATGTTTTAAAAACCCGCGGTCTAGTAAGTATTATTACGGAAAATAATAATGATTTTATTGAGTATCTATATAATAAGCTTGCTACAAATATTAATATTGTGATTGATTTATTATTGCGTGATATTGGAGACTTTTCAAGTGCTGATATAGAAAAGATTTATATATTATTTGAGAATATTATTGAAAACGCATATAATGAGCATAATGACCAATATATTAATCCCATTTTAATGATTTATGCAGATATTATATGTTCTTGTTCAAACATGAATAGTTCTGTATCTGATGTTTATTTAAATCGATTACTTGATACATTTTGGTTGAAATTTGATATAAATGATACGCTTATTATTCAATATAAAACGGATTTAGTTATTTACCTTGCCACCAATAAATGTTTATTAGAAATAGTTATGCCTTGGATAATAAATTATTTTAAGCGTTCAAAAACTTCTGCTATTGATTTAAACAGATATAAATTAGAAAGTTTTTTAATGACAACACAATATGATGAAGTTAATTCAGCTATTTCTTATGCAGTATTAAATGATAATCGGTATATAAGAGAACATATGTCTGATATCATTGGTGAAAAACGCATTTTATCAGCCATAGACATCCTTATTCAACAACTTGATAAAGAAGAAAGCAACTTTGCGGCAGTCTCAATAATCGAAGCAATAGGGAAATTGGGGTTCTCCAGAGGTGTTGATGCAATAATTAAATGGATAAATAAGCACGAAGAATACATAATAAAAACACGAGAAGATTTTGTTTTTAATCATGCGATAAGAGCAATCGTAAAACTAAAGAATACAAACAATGAAAATCAAATAAACGAATTTGTTATGCGTTGTAAAGAAAACATAAAAGATAAAAATTTTTTTTAACTTCATCTTAAAAAATTTTCTATCCGCTCTAAATCAAAAAAATCAAGTAATTCTTCAAAAGAATAAATTTTTCCGATTTTTTTTATTATGTAAACCAATTGTGTTTTAATTTCTTTATCAGATAAATTTGATTCAAACAATAAATCTATGATAAATGAAAGATTGCGAAAAAAATAGTTTATGATGTCTCTGTCTGTTTTTAAATAGTTTTTTTCGTTTATCAAATATAAAAAAGCTGATACTAAATCATCAACAAAACGCTTTTTATATAAACCGGTAATTGAAGTCGGTCTTTGAAAATAATGATAAAACACATCTTTCACAACCCCGACTTTTTTAACCTTTTTAAAAAATAAAAATGAGAATATATCATCTTCATTGTAACTATTTACTAAAAACTTCAACCCCATTCTTTGTAGCTGTTCTTTTCTATAAACCTTATTGTTCACCATCGGAGTAATAAAAATATCTTGATTATTAGATTTAATCAATAGTTTTACAGCAAAGTTACCACTTATTTGATTATTAAATGGATATTTGTACCTATATGTCCAAGCTTTTCTGTCTTCCCTTTCGTCAATGATTCCTGCTAAAGCAACATCTAATGAGTGCTCTTCCATTTCATTTATCAAAGACATATAAAAATTAGTATCAACCCAATCATCACTGTCGATAAAAGCAATATACTCACCATTTGCAATACTTAAGCCAACATTTCGTGCATTTCCAGCACCATGGTTTTCTTGCAATATAATACATTTTATATTATTATTTAACTTCATATATTTTTCTAAAATATATTTGCTATTGTCAGTGGATGCATCATCAACAGCTATTATTTCTATATTTTTATAACTTTGATTTAAAACAGATTCCAAACATCGTTCTAAATAATTTTCAGTATTAAACACGGGGATTATTACGGTTAATAATTTTCTCAGCATAATTTCTCCTAATAATTAATAGTTATTTTA
>CAJUGE010000098.1 GCA_910586295.1 uncultured Bacilli bacterium
GATACACGGAATCATTTTTATAACTATTGTCGGTAGCAGCTTCTTCTATGTTTAAAATTTGTTCATTTACTTTAGATAATTCTTCTTGATAATGATTGGCACTGCTAAGCCATCTTTCTAATTTAGTAATTCTATCTTCTGAATGATATTCCCCATCCCATTTATCATCATCTGTTTTATAAGTAATAGAAAACGCTGCGTCTTTAGCTGCTTCTTTGGCATCAATACTGGCTAATTTTTCTTTAAGATTAATTTCACGCTGCAATTCATCATTTTGTTCCCTTAGATTATTAAGTTCCTCTTCTTCAAGCAAAGAAATAGTACCACTATTAGCTTTTTCAAGCAATTCTTCGATTCTGTCTTTTGTAGTTTTAAGCTCATTGTTTAAATCATTTATTTCGGAGATTAGTTTATCTAATTCTTCTTTCGATGATTTAGTCTTTTCAACCGCTTCATCAAATGATACAGTGAGTGCATCAAACGCTTTTACTGCTCCCCAAATTACACCACCAACAGTTAGTATCCATGCTATAGGATTTGCAGCCATCAAAGCTAATTGTGCTTTTACCTGTGCCCATGTAGCTTTGGAAAATAGACCAAATGACAATGTGGCTTTTTTGTTAGCACCAGCAAGCCCTAAAGTTGAGATAATTGCTTCAGCATTAACTCCTGTAACACCCTTGGTCGCCAACATATTTAAAAGTTCTTCTTTTGTACATGCTTTAGATACAAACATTTCATTGGTTTTTGCATCCATAAGACCGAGTTCTGTTAAGATTGCTTTTTGCTTTTCTGCCGATACACTTGACTGAGCTAAAGCAGATTGTACTAATTCAGCCTGTATTTGATTTTCGCTTGCAATTAAACCTGATTGAACCAAAACTTGATTCATTTGTTCTTGTGTTAAATTCTTTGTTGAAAGTACAAGCCTTGCTTGTTGTAAATTCAAACCATTAATTGCAGAAGATAAATTAGTTACCACATTTGAATTTAATAATCTAGTTGAGCCATTTGCCCAAGCATCTATATTTTTTATATTATTAACAACACTTTGTAGTTTCGTTAAATCTGTTATCCATGTTTTGAATATCATACTATTAAAAGGTATGTTGTGGAGACATACGGTGCGTTTGTGGAGAACGCAAATCTTATACCATGTGGAGTGGTATTTTTTTTATGTTTGTGTTATAATTTATAAAAATATAAATGAAAGTAGGTTAAATTATGACTTCAATTATCTGCCCTAAATGTGGTAAAGAATTAAACGATTATGAAATAAACAAATTGTGGTGTACAAGTTGCAATGCAAAATTTAAATCAAAACAAGATTTATATGAAAATAATCCTGATTTTAAAGAGAAAAACGAATTTCAACAAAAACTTCAAAATGATTTTCTAATAACTACAGGTGAACAATTTTCTGGATATATTATTAACCAATATTGTAATTTGTTAAATAGCGAAGTTGTAATGGGTACTGGCATGTTAAGTGAACTAAATGCTAAAATGAGTGATATATTTGGTGAAACATCTTATAAACTAGAACAAAAATTACAAGAATCAAAAAAAGTAGCGTTAAAAAAAATAATTGATTTAGCAATTGAATTAGGATGTAATGCTGTTATTGGTTTTAGGTATGATATTTTTTCTTTTTCAAATAATATCATTTCTGTTTCTGCATATGGAACGGCAGTAAAAGTAACAAAAAATAAAGTAAAAGAATAATTAGTTCAATGAAATCACAACCTTTCTTTTTATTATTTAGAGCTAAATAAGACCGCTCTATAAAATACATTGTTAATCATGTATTTTATATATCAGTCTTTTTTGTCGAATTTATGTTCCGTCTATACTTATATAAATATTAGTATTATAATAAATCTATGTTTTACTAAGGAGAAAGTCATGGATTTATTTCAAGAGTATAAAGAATTATATTATAAGGAACTTGAATTTAAAGATTCCATGAGTAATAAAATAGGAACTTCTATAACATTTCTTACAATGTTATGTACAGGTCATATGTTTATATGGAATATTATGGTAGAATTACAATTTGTTTTAAAATTTTTTCCTATAGTATTTTTATTATTTGAGATATTTTCTGTTTATTATACAGTTTTATCTATGTATAATTTTTATAAATCATATTTTAAATTTAAATATTATTTAGTATCTGCTGAGAATATAAAATCTCAAATAGATTACAATAATTCTTTAAAAAATAATTTTTCATATAAAAAAATTAACAAAGCAAATTATGAGATGATGTGTAATACGTTTTATGAATATACAATTTGTAATAGAAAAGAAAATATTCGTAAAAACAAATATCAAATGAAACTGAATAGTTCGATAATAAAAGCAATTATTTTTTTGATTCTTACATACACGATATGGATATTTATTATTAATCAGATTACATTTTAGGAGGTAACTTACATGGCTGAAGAAAATCAAACAAATAAAACAGACACAAAACCAATATTAAATACAAAACCTGCTGAACCAGATATTATTTATGAATCATTTTCACAGAATGATGCGCCAAGCAACCCAATAAAAGGTAGCAATTTATCTAATAAAGATTAAAAAATAATATATAATTTTAAAAAATAATCCTTTATTATATAAATGATTCATCCATAGAGGCAAAGATGTTGTATCATTAAAAGTTTCTATAATTATATCTGCTTTTGCTGGTATAGTAATAAGTTTTTTCATACTAAACTCCTTATTAGATTGATGAATTGTTTATTAAAAGGAATTAAAAGTTTGTTTTTTAATATTATTATATATCTAAAGAATATTTATGTATTTTATTTTATCTATAGTAAAAGCATTGTCAGAAAATGAACAGTATTCCTAATCAATTGTACTACATTCTTTTTTATACGCATATAACTTAGGATTTCTTATAACAACTAAAAGAATTGAGCTAAAAGAGTTAAAAAGTTTAACATCGTCATTAATTGATATTTTAGATGTTACATCATCTGGGTATAAGTTCTTGGAAGAAAATAGTTAATTACATACATAACCTTAATATTTTAACGCCAACTTTTTTCGAAGATTTCAAGACCATTTTCAGTAATTTTGTTTAGACTATCAGCTATTGATTTTAAATGTGTTTCAATATCTGATAAGATTTTAGAATCATCAAATTTTTCTAACTGCTGTTCGCTATGAATAGCAGTTTCTTTGTTTTGAATATCCATGTTTATAAATTCCTTTCTTTAAAAAATATATCCAAAACAAGTCAACAGAACTGTTTATTGTCTTGAATAGTATATCAGTATGTCGAATTAACGTTCAGACTACCATAAAATGACAAAATATGATATATTAATAAAAGCTATATAAATGGTGATCCATCTTTCAAAATTGGATTTAGGTTTTTATCAACAAAATCCATGGGGGTTATTACAACATCGTCCATACATTCTGTTTTGTTATCGTTTTGATAATCTAAATAAGTAACATATTCATTTTGTTCACGCCGATGTTTTATCCAATATTGTAATTGTTCTAGAATCCAATCAACTTCATTATAAGTGCAGTTATTTCTTGCTAATAAATGTGTGACAGATACGATTATTGGATTCAAATGTCTAGACGTGGATTTCCAAGGTTCATGCATTTTAATCATCTCACTTTCAGGAGGTATTTTTAAGAATTTTATTATAATGAAATCAGAAAATGATTAAATAAACAATAAAAAAATACAATTATATTATAAAAAAGGAGATATGTTGATTATGCTAAAATTTAATTCACCATTAGAACAAGTATGTTATATTGCACTGCCAAAAGACAAAGGAGAACAAGCAATTATAGACTATAATGTTCTCATTGATAAAGTTGTACATGAATATAAAGCAAATTTGCAGCCTAAAGAAAATGATATAATTTTAGAAGTAGTGGTAGATCTATCGACCATGTTTGACCTTACTAATATGAATGATTTTAATAATGTTAAAAATAAAGATTTTATGCAATATATGAAAAGTAACAATAAAAAATTAATACGATATGTAGAGTTAGAATTACAAACACCTGTAATATATAAAGTTTATCATATTAAATTCCGGATTTTGGATAGTTCTGTAATTAGAAAGGTGTCTAAGATATAACCAATATGTGCAGATTGCATTATAATGTTTTTATATCTCGTTATCTATACTTTTGTCGAATTAATGTTCAATCTATCCAATTATTGTATATTGTGTTAAAATTAGTTATGTGTAGATAGGCTGCGAACGCAACCGCAGCCGTTGTGTTATTTGTACACAGATACTAATTAACTGTAACCATACCAAGAGTAAGATAGGTAAGGCGAGTCACCTCTTGGAAATCTATAACTTCAAAGCAGGATTCTCTGCATTAATTTCCAAACTATTATTATCTTATAACTTCTCGGAATCTCAATGAATGAGATTCCAACCGAAGATTGACAACTGAATATCGTGCAGGAAAAGAAATTTGAGAAAAATGGACATAAACATTGGACATAGCGGGTACTATGCCTTGAAAAATCTTATGGAATCGC
>CAJUGE010000099.1 GCA_910586295.1 uncultured Bacilli bacterium
TTGTTAATGTCAATATAAATTTGCACAAAAATGGGAAAATAACTATGTACAAAAAAGGGAATACGATAAGTATACTATTTGCACCCTAGTTTTATATAAATCTAGTTACCCTAACAATAAACTTCCTCCTTACTATCTTCTAATATATCTTTCGTTCTATAAGATTTTCCATTGATGTTAAAAACATGTGAATGGTGAAGCAAACGATCTAAGATAGCATTAGCCAAAATAGGATCACCAAACACTTCTGCCCAATTTCCAAATGTTTTATTGGTAGTGATTATTGTTGTTGTGTGTTCATATCTTTTATTAATTAATTGAAACAACATATTAGCCCCCATTTTATCTATCGGTAAAAAGCCTACCTCATCAATGATTAATACTTTATATTTTGCATAATGCTTTAATCTGATTTCTAATCTATTTTCATCATAAGCTTTTTTCAAATTGGATATTAAATCATTACAATTTATAAAATATGTACTATATCGATTTTTCGCACACTCAATTCCAATCGCTATCGCCAAATGACTTTTTCCTACACCAGGACTTCCAACAAATAAAATATTTTCCTTTTGTTCTATAAATCTTAGATTTTTAAATTCTAAGATTTTATCTTTATTTACTGATGGTTGGAATGAAAAATCATAGTCATCTAGTGTTTTAAAATAAGGAAACCCTGCCACTTGAACGCAGCCATGTATTACTTTTTGTTCTAGCACTTCAACTTCTAAAGATGTAAGCTCATACAAAGAATTTATAAAATCTATTTTTTTATTATTTATCATATCTGCATATATATCAATATTTTCCTTAGTTTTATCTAATTTTAATGTTTCCAAATTATTAAGTAGTTTATTATAATTACTCATGTTGATGTCCTATTCTATGTTCATATTCTTCTTCTAACATTGTAATTATTTTATTGACATAACTGATATAATCATCAGCATCAGATAATTCAAAAATAATATCTTCTTTTTCTAAGTTACAATCATCATTCATTAAATAATAACAAACATGTTCTAAACTTTGTTTTATCGTACATAAACAATCATTAATTTTTATTTCTAGTTCTAGTAGATTTATATAATTCATTTTAATTCCTTCTTTCTATTTTGTGATTTGTTCTAATAATTTCAAATTGTGTTTAGCAAGTTCTTCTATCTCATCCTGTGATTTACTATAGATAGCCCCAGATAATCCCTCTATATAATCATCCTCACGATAATTTATTTTTTGAATAGAAATTTCGTGCATTGCGATTAGTTCTTTGTTATAATATACATAAAGTTTATTATCAAATTCTTTTACTTTTACAGTTTGATTAATATACTTTTTAGGTACTGAATATTTACAACCTTTATAGTGGATTAACATCGTATTTTGGACTTTAACTGGAATTAAAGTATCTAAATAATTATCCATGATTGTTTGTTTAGGGAGTGGTTGTAAATATTCTTTTTCTTTTTGAAATAACACAACAGGTGGCATATTAGTAAATTGATTAACCTCTTTATTAATCTGCTTATTTAGTTTTTTTATAGTTGTAATTAATTCCTCCTCATCTTTAAATTCATAATCATATGGATATAACCAATTCATAAAACGATTACATGACTCATCCTTACCTTTTGTGAAAGCATGACCAACCTTACAGTGCTTAGGAATAAAACCCATATCTTTACTAAATGATTTAAATTCAGTAGTAAAATCATGTTGTGAATAATTTATAATAGAAGACATATTATCGGTTAAACACTCTTCTGGGATTCCACCTATAATATTAAAAGTTTCGATTAAACATCTTTCTACACTTTCTAACACCATAAATTTACTATAAATAAAAGTATGAAATCTAGAAGCACCAAGTGTAGTAGAAAATATATAAAAAGATATCTCAGTATTATTAGAAGTATGTAATGTCATGGGCCCTTTCCAATCAAACTGTAATTGCTTACCATAATCAGTTTCAAATAAAACATGTGCATCTGTATTTTTAATAATTAATAGTTCTTCATTTTTTTGAATGTATTTTCTAAAGTTGGAATATGAACCAATATTATCATCAATGTTCATAATAATATACATATAGATGGCTTTCATATTAGTACCAGGTGTTTTTAATTTTTCCTTTATTAATTCAAAATGCTTATCTAGTCTAGAAGATTTAACTCTAGTGTTTTTATGTTCAATTCCATTGTATCGCTTTTTAGCAGTCCTCCTATCTATTCCATATATCCTTCCTAATTCAGAGTAATTAGGTTTTAAATCGAATGTTTCCAAGCATGTTCTTGCTCCTTTCAAATTATTCATTCTTTATACCTCACTTTCTGAGGTATATTGTATCAAAAAAGAATGTACTTTTAGAGGTATTTTCATGTACAATATTGTACATTCTTATATTCCCTTTTTTGTACATTCTTATTTTATCATTAACAATGAAAGAATAAAAAATAACAAAGTACAGGAAAATGAAAGTTTAAAAAGAAGATTTTGCGAAGAAGATAAAGGGTTTTGGTAATATGAATATTAAA
>CAJUGE010000100.1 GCA_910586295.1 uncultured Bacilli bacterium
CTACAGGAATGAATCGAATATCTCTCAACTAACAATATTCTAAGAATATTGTATAGTACTAGAGTATTAATTCCAACTAAAATATTAATAAATTTATGTTATGTAAGAATTAAATCTTACAAACATATTATACGAGGAATGTCGTATGTTGTAAGCATATTTTTCGTAGGAATATTTTAAATTAAGCTTTTGTAATAGGGTGTCTTATTACTGTTTTTAATCTAGTGGAATCTACTTTTCTTGGATCGCTTAAGTATATTTCATGATGATATCTATATTCTGATATATCTAATTTATAACCGTTTTCTTCCATATATTTGTGCATTAATTCTATTGTGTGAGGTTCATCGTCATATGATCCTATGTGCATACATTGTACACATAGTCCTTCATCATATGTTAGAAATTCAACTTTAGAAAAATCTGTTTTTTTCTTTTTGGTTGCTTCTTCTATTGCCCAGGTGAAATCTTCTTTTGTTACGAAGTCTGGTAGTCTTATTAATGAAATAAAGTTAAATGTTTCTTTACTATTATAGTCTATATAGCCATTTTTGCCTTCTTGCCACCAAAAACCTTCTAGGGGTGGAACTACGTATTCAAAGTATCCCTTTATTTTGTATGAAGTTTTGTAACTCATTTTAATTGTAAAAGCAATACTATAGAGAAGTCCGATGGATTCTTTATATTCACCATTTTCATCATTTGGGTTTCCTTTTCCTCTCACTGCCAGATAGTTCATTTTTGGAACTTCTACAATATTTGGTGTAGATGCTGGCATATAAAATTCTTTATATTCTTTTTTATAATCAAATGACATTTTGTCTGTCCTCCTTATTTAGTTTTTCTTTCAAAACCTTTTTCTTGTTTGTATATAGCATTTCTTAATAATGGGAATAATGTGCCTGATTCATCATAAGTTTTGCTGTCTTCACTTTCACTTAGAAATTCATCATAAGTTACTCTGTTAAGTTCAGTAAATTTATATAATTTGTAATAATCTTCTTTCTTTATATATAAATTACTAGTTAAGTCTATAACATATTCTCCATCTAATATAACTGAATGAAAATATTTTTGTCCTAAGTTCTTTTCACATATTCCAGTTACTGCTATAAACTCTTTATTTGTCTTTAATAGAAATTCTGTACTTTCATGACATGAACTATAAATGTTCTCATTTTCTCTTTTATATCTTTCTATTAATTCATCTTTGTTTTGTTCGTCAAACTTTGAAAACTTTATTAACATTGATGGTGTTTCTATTACTATTTCTTCTTTTGTTTCTTCATAAGAATTTATTATGTGATTTCTAATAAGTAAATCTTTTAAAAATTCAACGTTTGATTTATTTCTTGTAATGCTTAGTATAAATGATAAGATTATTTCTCTTTCAAAGTCTTCTATATTTATATTAAGATTTATTAGTACATTATATAAGCTATCTTTGTATTTATCTAGAAGAAAAATTCTAAAATACTTAAATGTTCCTAGCGCTGTTTTATCTTCTGACTTATTTAACTCTGTAAGGTTAACTTGAAGTGTCTCATTTAATTTTTCCACAACTAACTGCATTAATTTTTCCGTGTCAATATTCCACTGACTCTCATATTTTTCTGTTATTTTTGACAATTCTAGTTCCATATTATTCCTCAACAATTTGAAAATCGTATTTTTCTGCTCCACATATAGGGCATATAAAATCGTCTGGGACTTTTTCACCGTAGTAGATATAGCCACATATGTTACATTTCCATGCTGTCGTTCCTTCTTCAGTAGTGATTTTTGTTAGTTCTTCTTTATGAGATTGGTAATATGCATAGGTTAATGGTTCTTCGTCTTTGAATACATCTGCTTCTTTTAATTTGCCTATAAATAAAGTATGTGTATCATTTTCTATAGTATCTACTTTTTCACATATCATGTAGCCTAGAGAATCTTTTATTATTTGTAAAGACTCTATTTCTAGGGTTTCAATATTACCAAATTTATTTATGTCTCTCATAGAGTTTAGTCCAAATGTATTTATTATTTTTGGATTAACGTCATTTCCTAGTACTGATATTGCAAAGGTACTATTGTTTTTTAATAATTCGTGGGTGTTATTAGATTTCATTACTGCAACTGATATTAAAGGATTTTCTCCCGAACTAATTTGTGACACAGCATCTACAATACATCCTCCACAGGCTGTTGTAAGCACGTATATTCCTTGTGATATTTTTCTTGTTATTTTTTTATTTTTCATAGTTATATCCTTTCGCTTATTATTTTATCAAATTTTTAAACTATGTGGCATTAAATGTTTGAAGTTCTTAAGAAAAGTTGACATAATAATTATTATTTGCTTTAATATTAATCAACTTTTATATAAAAAAACATATATTATTATATATATCCTATTTGACAAAAATATATTATTATTGTAAAATAAGTTTATGAAGCAAATATGGACCTATAGCCAAGTGGTAAGGCACGGGACTGCAACTCCCTGATCGTTGGTTCAAATCCGACTAGGTCCTCCAATGGGAAATCTGTCCGAACTTTTATAATTTAGGACTTAAAATACATAAGTATCAATTTCTAAAAGAAGTTGGTACTTTTTTAGTGTTTAAGTTTGGAAAGGACAGATTTAAAATGATTAATATTACTACAAAGGAATTAGAGATTGAAAGTGAGTTAAAAAGGAAAATAGAATTTATATGTGATTTTTGTATACAAAACTTACTATTATTAATGGGAATATTCGCAATATTACTAGAACAAATTTGAGTTATATTGGTGTTAGAATAGAAATATAGACACGAAAATCTTTCCAAATGGTATAATAGTAATACCAATAAGAAGGAGGAAGTGTCAATGAGTAAGGAGAAGAAAAGTTATGATGAAGAATTTAAGAAAACAATAGTAAGTTTGTA
>CAJUGE010000101.1 GCA_910586295.1 uncultured Bacilli bacterium
AATAAATACTACGCTAGTGTATGTGTAGAAGAGGAAATCAAATTACCAGAAAATGAAATGAATAACATAGTAGGAATAGACTTAGGAGTAAAGACACTAGTAACAACAAGTGACTATGAATATTATGGTAATCCAAGACATTTAATAAAGTATGAAAAGAAAATAAAGAGAGAACAAAGAAATTTATCGAGAAAGATAAAGGGAAGTAATAACTATAATAAGAACTTAATAAAACTAGAAGAAGAGTATAGAAAACTAAGAAACGCTAGAAAAAAGACAAGTGAAGAAATAGTAAGTAAGATAATAAAAAATAACGATATAGTAGTAACAGAAAGCCTAAATATAAAAAGTATGACTAGTAAAGAACGCAGTGTGAAAAATCTAAGGAAAGAGATACTAAATAGTGCATTTGGGGAAATACTTAGAATGTTAAAGTACAAATGTAAATGGAATAACAAAGAGTTAATAAGTGTTAGTACTTATTATGCAAGCTCACAAATATGTAGTCACTGTGGAAATAAAGACAGTAGAATGAAAGATTTAAGTAAAAGAGAATACCACTGCACAGAATGTGACTCGGTTATAGAAAGAGACATAAATGCTAGTATGAACTTAATATATGAAGGAATGAAGTTACTAATAAAATCAAATAAACCAATACAAGTGTAAAAGACACTTTTAAATATAGATAAAAAGATACCCTAGCGACTAGGGGAATTTAGGCCTGTGGAGGACGAGAGTTCGGTGAAGCAGGAAAGGAGAGTTGTGAAGCACTCCAAAATGAGTGAATTATTACGTAGTTTTAATTTACTTTTGTTCAAATCTACAAATTGCCGAAAATTATTATTTTAGGTAAACTAACAAAAATTTATCTTCTACAAAATGCGAAAAAACGTTTGACACAAGTTTAGGAGCATGTTATACTTTTATTAGTCAAAAATATAGGAGTTTTACATATGAAAGATAATAATAATTTAGTACTTACAAGACTATCTTCTTATTTAAATGATACACCAGATTACATCAATGAAAGTATGATTGAAGAATTAACTAGTGAAGGAATAAGCACCATAGAAGCAGTAAGGGTTCTTTTATCAAGTATATTGAATTTATATGATAACAAAGAAATAATGGACCTATATATTAGAGAAATAGTAAGTGAGTTGAATCCACAAAAATACAAAGATAACCTTTACTATAAAAATATAAAATTGAGTGAAATAAATAGTAGTACTTGGTCTATTCAACTTATGAAATATAAGCCATACGAACTATTTGTCTATAATGACTTAAAAGTAACAGATGATGGAAGAGTAATACCCAAAGTAGGATACTTTAAAGAAGAATATGAATATCCTTGCATCCTAGAAAATAATAGAGAGTGGATGTTAATAACACCTAATGAAATAGAAACCATGGCAAAACCTATAAAAGAATGTTTTGGCAATGTCCTAACTTATGGATTAGGTCTTGGCTATTTTACTTATATGGCATCTCTAAAAGAAAATGTTAAATCTATTACTATAATTGAAAAAGATAAAAAAGTAATAGAACTATTCGAGCGTTATATTCTCCCACAATTCGAAAACAAAGACAAAATAAATATTATTAATGAAGATGCTTACATATATGCTAGTACTAAGCCTAAATATGACTATGTATTTGTAGATATTTGGCATGATCCTAGCGATGGAGTATCTGCATATAAAAAATTTAAAGACTTAGAAAGACCTGATGTAAAATATTCTTATTGGATTGAAGATACAATAAAATACTATCTATAGAAAGGAGTAAACCTATGAATATATTTGACGAAGAAAATGAAATATCATATAAACCTTTAGCAGAAAAAATGAGACCAACAACACTAGAAGAATTTTTTGGACAAGAAGAATTAGTTGGAGACAATCAAGCAATTAGAAAAATGATAGAAACAGATGCAATATCTTCTATGATATTTTGGGGACCTCCTGGAGTAGGTAAAACAACACTAGCAAAAATAATTGCAAAAGAAACTAGTTCATCATTTCAAGAACTAAGTGCTGTTACCTCTGGAATAAAAGAAATTAAGGATTTAATAGAAATAGCAAAATATAATAAATCTAATGGACGAAAAACTATAGTGTTTGTAGATGAAATACACAGGTTTAACAAAGCACAGCAAGACGCATTCTTACCATATGTAGAAAACGGAAATATAATACTGATTGGTGCAACAACCGAAAATCCATCATTTGAAGTCAATAGCGCCCTTCTCTCACGTGCAAAGGTTTATGTACTAAAA
Source organism: uncultured Bacilli bacterium (assembly GCA_910586295.1). Lineage (GTDB taxonomy): Bacteria > Bacillota_I > Bacilli_A > RF39 > UBA660 > MGBC139354. Next base: position 2,285 of record CAJUGE010000101.1, read on the forward strand.
AGCTTATCTGAAGAAGAATTAAAAAAAATATTAAAACATGCACTAGAAAAAAACGACGAATATAACAATGTAGAAATAGAAGAAGAAGCGATTTGCTTAATATCAAAAGTCTCTAATGGTGATGCGAGAACAGCGTTAAATACACTTGAAAATGTAATAAACATAACTAAACCAGTAAAAGGAAAAAAGAAGATAACAGTTTCTTCTTTAGAAAAAATTTTAGGGAGCAAAACATTTTTATATGATAAAAATGGAGAAGAACACTATAATTTAATATCAGCACTACACAAGTCTATGAGAAACTCTGATCCAGATGCAGCCCTATATTATTTAGCAAGAATGTTAGAAGCAGGAGAAAATCCTTTGTATATAGCAAGAAGATTAATAAGATTTGCATCAGAAGACATAGGACTTGCAAATACAAACGCACTTACTCAAGCCATCAATGCCTATGAAGCCTCACACTACTTAGGGATGCCAGAATGTAATGTGAACTTATCTCAAGCAGTAGTATACCTAAGTGTATCTCCAAAATCGAATGCTCTCTACACGGGCTACACTAAGGCTTCTAACGATGCAAGAAAGACTATAAATGTTAAAGTTCCACTTCACTTAAGAAATGCAGTCACTAAACTAGACTCATCTCTAGGATATGGTGAAGGATATATGTATGCACATGAATATGAAGGACATATTACAAATATGCAGTGTCTTCCAGATGAACTTAAAAATGAAAAATACTATATACCTACAACAAATGGTAATGAAAAAAATGTAAAAACAATATTAGAAAATATAGAAAAGTTAAAGAAAGGTAAATAATGTTACAAGAAAAAATAGAAGAAATAAAACAAAGATTATCACTAAATAACAAAGAACTAGCATATCTATTAGATGTAAAAATGAATGAACTAATTAACACTAATGAAGAAAAACTATTGTCAAGATTAACAGAAATATTTGAAATAAATACAAAAGATTTACACTCTAATCCACTCCCAAAAACTTTAAAGATAACTAAAAATCTTGACATAAAGAAATACAAAAACAGAGTAAATGCATACAATGAAATAATAAAAAAGAATTATTCATCCAAGTGGAAAATATATGTTCTAACTAAAACAAAGTCAAAACAAAAATTCACATTATCCACACTTTTTAGACATAAAAAAACAAAAAATTATACATCAGAATTTACACCAAGTTTTCTTGCTACAACAAATAATACTAGACTGTTAATAAATTTTAAAAAAGACACACTTATCATACAAGAATTAGCACAAAATATAGATGAAAATACATTTATCATAAATAATATAAAATATAAAAAAGCAAATGAAATAAATATCTAAAAAAATATTAACAAAATTATAGTCTAATATGTTAAAATTAAGTAGGAGGGTATTATGGGAAAAATAGTAGTAATAGAAGGAACAGATTGTTCTGGAAAAGAAACACAATCAAAAATGTTGGAAAAAAGATTAAAAAAGGAAAATGTAAAAGTGGCTCAAATGTCATTTCCAGTTTATGATTCACCGACAGGAAGAATAATAGGAGGACCATATTTAGGAAAAGAATATATTTGTTCTGGATGGTTTCCAGAGAAAGCGCCTAATGTAGAGTGGAAAGTTGCATCGCTATACTATGCTGCTGACAGAAGATATCATAGAGAGGAAATACTAGAATTAAAAGAAAAAAATGATATTCTTATATTAGATAGATATACTTTTTCAAACATGGGTTATCAAGTAGCAAAACTACCGACTAAACAAGAAAGATTAAATGGCTATAAATGGCTTGAAACATTAGAATTTGAATTGTTAGAATTGCCTAAACCAGACAAAGTAGTCTTTCTTCATATGCCTTTAGAAGGACAAATAATCATAAAATCGAGAAGAGAAGAATCGCTTGATGAACATGAAAGAGATAATGAATGTAACAGAAACGCAGAAAGAGCATATTTAGAAATGGCGAAATTATACAATTTTCAAATATTAGAATGTTTAGAAAATGAAAGAATAAAAACTAGAGAAGAAATGCATGAAGAAGTATATTCACATGTAAAAAGATTAATATTAAAATAAATAAAAAAAGGAGGCTAACTTATGGAACGTAAGCATTACCTATATGTATTACTTACAAAGACACCATTAAAAACTGGTAAATTTCTAAGAAAAGTAACTGGATATGAATACAACCATTGTAGTGTCTCCTTTGATAATGATTTTAAAGTCCTTTATTCATTCTCAAGAAAATATAAAAATTCAACATTTTATGCAGGTCTTGTAAAAGAATCAAGCCTAAGATATACAACTAATGAACAAGAAACAAAAGTAAAAATATTTAAAATAAGCTTGACCAATAAAACATATAAAAAGTTAAAAGCATACTTAGAAGACTTAATAGAACACGAAGATGAATATATCTATAATTATCTTTCAATACTAACATATCTATTTCATAAAAAGGTTAATGTAAAAAAAGCCTATACTTGTTGTGATTTTACAGTTCACATTCTTAAAGACTTTTGTAAGCTAGCAAATCTTAAAGAAAAAGATTATTGTTCAATAAAAGAATTATCAGAAATCTTAGAAGAATATAAAATATATGAAGGAACATTTGATTTTCAAAATAATTCTTGGGAAGAAGACTTATACTTAACTCGTCAACCATTATTAGAAAAGATGAAAAAGACAAGTTACTTATTCACACTGCTAATTGCTAGATTCTTTAAAGGACTATTTATAAAATAACTTATAAAAAATTAAAGAGTTTATTGAATAAAAATGAACTCTTTTTTTCATACTAAAAATAGGTGTGAAGTATGAAGAAAATTTTTACAATATTTACTATAATTTTATTATCTTTATTTTTATTAGGAAAAGATTTATCTGGAAAGGAAAGTACTACTGATAAATATAAAGAAGAATACAAAAGAATTTATTTTTCTTCACTAAACTCAAAAAACATAAATGAAATATTTGATGGACTAAAAGGAACTATTATTGAAATTGAAGTAAAAACAAAAAAATTTACAAAATCTTACAGATTAAATACTTCTATGATAAATAATATTGAACAAAAGTTAACAGAAAAAGTATTAGAAGACTTAACTTCATTAGGAGATTTAGAACTAACCGCGCTATATAAAGCAAATGGATTTATAATCACTAGAATCGATTTAATATGCTCAAAAGAAGTAGAAAACATAATAAAAGAAAGAAGCAAAGGGTAAATATGTCAAATTTAAAAAAGTTCAATATATTTGTAATAATTACAAGTTTTGCTAAATTATTAGTAGAACTTTTTATTCCATTAATTCTTTATGACAAAGGCTTTAGTATAAGAGAAATAATTCTTTTTCATGTATTAAAATATTTATTTTGTACAATATCTATACCAATTATATATAAATTAGGTAGTATTATTTCATACTCTAAGCTTATGCTTACAAGTAGTATATTCTTTAGTGCAACATACTTATACTTAAACTTTTTAAACAAAACCACACTATCATTAATAATACTAGCTTTAATATTTGCAATTTATTTAATGTTATATTGGATTGGAAGACATACATATGCTTTAAGTATAATAGAAGATAAAAAAATAACAGACAATGTCAGTTTGTATTCGATATTCACAATACTAGGTGGTATTCCTGCAACATACATAGGAGCAAAAATACTCTCAAACTTTGGCTTTTTAACACTTACTATAATTGTATTGATTCTAATGCTCATAAGTATAATACCATTAATAAAAATAAAAGAAAATTCAACGAGCAATAAAACAAAAATTACAAATATAGTAAAGTCTTTTCCAATAAGAAATTACTTATTTACTATCTTCGATCAATTTAGATACATAGCAAATCTAATATTTCCATTATTTATATACTTTTACATAAAAAAAGAACTGGGCTACCTAGGAATAATAAATATAATATGTGGAATAGGAAGCGTTATATACATTTACTTTTTAAGTAAAAAAATGGATAAAAACAAAAAAGATTACTTAAAACTCTCTATAATATTTTTAGGAATAATATATATATTCAAAATATCCATAAACAACTCTACATTGTTTTTATTAATCACATTCTTTGAAGGAATATTTAAATCTGCATTAGATGTAATAACACAGAGAAACACATATGCCTATGGTAAAAACTATAGCACAAAAGAATACGTAATTTTTATAGAAATGCTCAATAATCTAACAAGAACGATTATATTCATAATTTTCTACATTATGAACATTTCATTAAAAGGCTTACTAGTAGTATGCATAATATTCCTATGTATAACTGTTCTTATTAAATATGACGATGGAAAATATGGATATAACAACACAAAAAAAGCCGTTTAGGCTCTTTTACTTAGAACTGCAACATCTTCATTAATTGCAACTTTTACAATCCCTAATTCACTAAGTTGTTCCTTGAGCAAATTATATGCTTGTATAAATTTATCTGGTTGACCTAACACTTCAGAAATAATAGCTTTCATAACGTCTAAAGCTTTCTTAGCATTTAAATAATCACTTGAAAGTTTTTCCATTTGCGATTTTATTTCTGGTAAATTAGCTAGAAGACTAACATTATCTACAGAAATAACCCCACCTATACCATTTAATCTCATTTGTAACTCTCTAAATTCTCTACTTCTTTGATTAAGATATCTCTCAATTCCTTCCTTAGTCCCAAGCATTTCATTATATAACTCTCTATTCATAACATCCCCCTCTTTTATGTACATAATTTTACCACATTCCACTAAAGATGTCAATATAAAAGTACAATAAAATATACAAAAAAGAAAACTATCTAAAAGAAACTTTTTTTTAAATTTCTACTAGTTTTCTTATCTCTCACTGATTTAGCGATTTTAATGTAATCAGAACTATACTTTATAGATAAATATCTACTAATATAAGTGTCTAATTGATTAGTATTCACAGAAGAATTAATTCCCTTTTTTATATTAACTAGTGATTCAAACAATTCATTAACACTTTCTAACTCCTTTTTCGTATCACTAGCATATAAAGAATAACTTCCTCCATTTTCTAATAAATATTGTTTCATAAGTTCTAATGAACCTATTAAGTCATTATATATATTTTTCATAAACTTCCTCCTTTTTAATCGCGTATATAAAAAAATACCATAATTAAATACAAAAGTCAAACAAAATTACAAATACTTACAAAAAAACCACATATTATTATATGTGGGAATAAAGAAAAAAGAACTATAAAGTTTTATTATTTGAAACAGAAAATCTTTTATTCATCTCCTCAACAACTATTCTATACTCATCTGTTCCTTTTAAAATTAAATAAGCAGAAACGCACGCTACTATCTTTCTTTCTTCTGATTGCAAAGTTATACCTTCAGTCATAGAACTAAGCCTAACTAAAAAATTTTTCGCATTTCTATGCATATTACTGTGATGTTCCATTTCTTTAAAAATTTGAGTTAGCCTAATAAAGTCTTCAATAGTAGAAAATCTAGAAACATCATTTATTTCCTTTTTTGAAGTTTCAAAATCCATATTTTTTAATTCCAAATATGCAATTAAACTTTGCTTTAATTTATCCATTTCATTTAAAATATCATTCATAAAATTTTCATCTCATTATTCTAAATAATACTATATAAATATGAAAAAATCAAATCATTTGTGTTGTTAAAAGAAGTTATTTATGGTAATATTATAAATAGAATAAAGGGGCAAATTTTTATGAGTGATTTAAGTGAACATTTTAAAATTGATGTAACAACATCACGTCCTAGAGAAAACTGTGTATTTAAAGGAAACTACTATAGAATATCAGTTCTCTCAGATGTTTTGTTGCGCTTAGAATATAGTCCTACTGGAAAATTCAACGATTATCCAACACTATTTGCTATAAATAGAAGATTTGAGACAGAACCAACAATAACAGTAAAAGAAGACGAAAAATTTCTAAATATTCAAAATAGTTACTTTATATTGGAATATTCAAAGGAAAAACCATTTGAAGCATCTAAACTAGTACCAGACGCTAATCTAAGAATAAGTTTAAAAGAAACAGATAAAGTTTGGTATTATGGACATCCAGAAGTAAGAAATTTTAAAGGTTCAATCTCTGGATTTGATAAAGGCAAAAAAGGGCTAGTTTTAGACAAAGGGTTGTATGGAACAGATGGATTTGCAAGTATTAATGACACTGGACGTCCAGTTTTTGTTGCAGATGGTTCAGTCAAAAAAAATCCTTCAGATGGTATTGATATTTACCTATTCATATATAGAAAAGATTTTGGTCGAGCACTTCAAAGTTACTTTGAATTAACTGGATATCCAAGCTTGCTTCCAAGATTTGCATTAGGAGTATGGTGGAACAAAGATGACGAATATAATGAAGAAACTCTAAATGATTTATTGACAAACTTCAAAAAAAATGAAATGCCTCTAAGTACTGTACTACTTGGTAATACTTGGAAAAAGAAATCAAAAAATGGCGAAATAGTATCTAACTATGAATTTGATACAGAAAAATTTAAAAATCCAGAAGATTTAATAAAAAAATTGCATGATGAAAAAATTTATTTTGGAATTAAAATCGACACAGAAAATGGATTTAACCCTGCAGATAAAGCCTACCAAACAGTAAAAAAAATATTGAACTTAGAAAAAGATGCTATAATACCACTAAATGTTTATAATACAAAAGTGCTAAATATGTTTTATGAAGAAATAATAAATCCACTATTAGATAAAGGAGTGGACCTATTCTTCATAGAAGACAATATGAAAGATAACATAGCATCTTTTATGCTTACACACTATACCTACAAAAATTATGATAGAAAAGAAACAAGACGCGGTCTAATACTCACAAGAAATCCAGGTATAGCCTCTCATAGATACCCTGTTCTTTATTCGGGAGAAACAAAAGTAGGTTGGAGAGTTTTAAAATATTTACCATTCTATAACTCAACTTCTGCAAATATTGGTCTTACTTGGTGGAGCCATGACATCGGAGGATACATGTTTGGAACAGAAGATAGAGAACTTTATGCTAGATATGTTCAACTAGCAACATATAGTCCAATATTCCGTTTTGCATCTAAAAATGGTCACTACTACAAACGCGAACCTTGGAGATGGGACGTAAAAACAGAAAAAATAGTAAGCGATTATATGAATATTAGACATAGACTTATTCCATACATATATACAGAAGCCTACAAATACTCAAAACTAGGAAGTCCTTTAATCCAACCACTCTATTATAAATATCCAGAGACATATGATGAGCCATTATATAAAAATGAATACTTCTTTGGCTCAGAATTATTTGTGTCACCTATAACAGATCCAAAAGATAAAGTAATGAACAGAGTGGTACAAAGAGTATTTTTACCAGATGGAATGTGGTATGACTTTAAAACAGGTAAAAAATTTCCAGGTGGGCGAAGATATGTAACATTCTATAAAGACGAAGACTATCCAGTATATGCTAGAAGTGGATCCATAATCCCACTTGCCATACTTGATGAAGAAAACTTAAACGATGTACACCCACCAAAACAAATGGAAATACAAGTGTTTCCTGGCAGAAGTAATTCCTATAACCTATATGAAGATGATGGAGTATCAAACCTATATAAAGAAGGATATTACATAATAACAAACATTGACTATAACTATAGACAAAACAACTATACACTAATAATCAGACCAGTAGATGGAAAAACTAGCATAATTCCAGAAAAAAGAGACTATAAAATAAGATTTAGAAACACAAGAACTGCCGAATACGTTAAAGTTAACGTAGGAAGATTTGAAGTAGAACATGAAGACTATACAGATGAAACAGATTTTATAATAGAAATAAAAGATGTTCCAACAAATCAACAATTAACAATAAACTGTGGTGGAAAGGCAATAGAAATAGATGCTGTAAGACTTATAAACGAAGACATAGATGACATAATATCTGATTTACAAATAGAAACTGTGTTAAAAGAAGATGTGGCAAGTATTATATTTGATGAAAATATGACAATCCGTAAAAAGAGAATAGCCATAAGAAAATTAAGAGCGAAAGGATTAAATCGCTTATTTATAAAAATGTTTCTTAAATTATTAGAATATATTAGTGAAATATAACATGACTTAAAAAGTTGTGTTTTTTCTTTTAATTTAAAACTTAAAATGATATAATAAAATTACTTAATCAAGGAGGGTTTATGGGAAAAAATTTATTTAGTAAATTTATGCAAAAAGAAGTTGTCCAAAAAACTATTATTTTTGCAGACACCTTTAATCTTAATATTAATGGTTGGAAACTAGCGAATACACTAGAACACCCTTATCGTATAGTTTTTTATAATCAAAGAATGCTAGTAGGATTCATAGATTTAGAACTTTATGATTTTGGAGAAAATGTTATTAAGAGTGATATGCCTTTCACATTATTCACACCAATTGGAAAAGTAACAGGTATTTATTCTACTTCACAAGAGTTATTTCGATATAGTATAGAAAAAAATTATTTAAAAGAGATGACTGGATTATTTAAAATCCAAAAATCACAAGTCTTTAAAGAACACTATCTTATTGAAACATTTGCTACATTAGAAGATATAGATGAGAATAGAACTAAAGTTATATTCTCTAAATTTTCAAATGGTTATACTATCGAAATTACTAGAAGTACAAAAACTAGTCATGAAACAGTAAGAGTTGGCACTTTTGGAGGAAATCTTACAATAGAGCATTTTGATTATCCTAAATTTAATGAAAGAAGATACCTTGCAAAAATAAAATTAGAAAGGAAAGAGTATAATAATAAAATAATTCCCGCTAGTTTTGAATTTTTAAACGAGACTTGCTATCAAAAATATATAGAAATAAAAAATAGAGAATCAATTTTTATTCCATCTGGTATAAAAATTGAATTTTTGGATTACGATATCTTAGGAGAAGAAATAAAAGAACAAGACTCAAGAATGTATGAGTTTATAGATGAGATTAGGCAAATGCTAACATTTCTAGCAAATGGAATTACTCCTATTTCACTTTATGATAAACTTGCACAATTAAGTTTTTATAAAGAAAGCGATAAATTCAAACTAGATTTCACAAGGGCACAGGAAGTAGATATTACATTGAATAATAATTTAATTCTTAAGAAAATGAATGCATTCAAAAGAAAACATTAATCTGTTCCATTAGGCTTTCATACTATTAACATTTTATAATCAAACTTGATAGTGTTTAAAGCTTTCAAAACCTTGTAATTATCGTCATTTTATAATTGGGATTTTTAGTATAAATCAATTAAGTTGGACTCAAACTCACTAATCGCGATTTTAACCTAAATAATCAAAATAATCACTTGAATCTAAAAAGAAAATTTAATATAATACTAATATAAGTTTTGTTGACAAAAGAGTAGTAATAATAAGAATACTTATAGAGAGTTAGTGGTTGGTGAAAACTAATATTATAAATATTATGAACTTGCTTTTATAGAAACTTACGTATTAAGGCGTTAACTTATAAAGAAGCATAATTAACTTTATGAATTAAGGTGGTACCGCTGATACACTTGTCAGTCCTTAAATCCTAAAGTTTTTATTTTGTTAAAAGAGGTAAAATATGAAACAAGAATTATTAATTGACCTAACATACTTTATAATAGTATACTTAATAACATTCCTTTTCTATTCACTAATACTAAATAGAAAAAGAAAAAATTATAAAGAAGGCAAAAAACAAATGGAAATAGAATACTTAGTAAAAAAATTTAACTTAGATATGAGAAAAACTGACTATAATACACTAAAATGGGCAACAACTTTTATAAATCCATTTATAATATCAGTAACATTTGTAGCTATAATATCCATAGACTCATTTGTCCTGAGTCTAATATTAGGATTTATAATAATGATGTTATTAATATATGGAATTTATGAAATATTAGGAAGAATATTAAAGAAGAAAGAAGGAAATAAAAATGTTTAATACAAAAGAAATTGAAAAAAAATGGCAAAATTATTGGAAAGAGAATAAACTTTGGGAGGCTAGTAATAGTTCTGACAAAGAAAAGTATTACCTACTTGTAGAATTTCCGTACCCAAGTGGTTCAGGGCTACATGTAGGACATGTAAGAAGTTATACAGCACTAGATGCAATGGCAAGATTAAAAAGAATGAAAGGATATAACGTACTATTCCCAATGGGATGGGATGCTTTTGGAGCACCTGCAGAACAATATGCAATTAAAAATCATATACATCCAAGAAAAGCAGTAGAAGAAAACATAAAAACATTCAAAGGCCAACTTGAAAGCATGGGTTACTCATTTGACTGGACTCGTGAGTTTTCAACAACAGATCCTGAATATTATAAATGGACTCAGTGGCAATTCCTAAAATTCTATGAAGCAGGACTTGCATACAAAGATGAAAAAGAAATAAACTGGTGTCCTAATTGTAAAACTGGATTATCAAACGAAGATGCAGCAGGAGGAGTATGTGAAAGATGTGGCTCTCGCACTGAAAAGAAACTTAAAAATCAATGGATGCTAAAAATGACAGCCTATGCAGACAAGCTACTTGAAGGATTAGACAAAACAGAATTTCTAGACAAAATAAAAACAGCACAAATAAATTGGATAGGAAAATCAACAGGAGCAGAAGTAAACTTCAAATTATCGAACACTGAAGATGTAATCACAGTATTTACAACAAGATGTGACACACTATTCGGTGCAACTGCACTTGTATTATCTCCAGAACATGAATACTTAAAAAAATACGAAGATAAAATTAATAATATTGATGAAGTAAAAAAATATCAAATTGAAGCAAAAAACAAAAGTGAAATCGAAAGAACAGATGCAACCAAGGAAAAAACAGGTGTAAAAATTGATGGACTAACAGCAATCAATCCAGTAAATGACAAAGAAGTAGAAATATGGATTTCAGACTACGTATTGTCTGGATATGGAACAGGCGCAATAATGATGGTTGCATCTCATGACGAAAGAGACTTTGACTTTGCAAAGAAATTTGGAATAGAAATAATCCCTGTAATCGAGCAAATAACAGGAACTAAGAGAGAAAATGAACAAGAAAAAAATAGTATTGTCGCAGTAGTTTATGATGAGAAGAAAGATAAATACTTAACTATAAACTGGGGTGAACTAGGAGGACGCTTATTTATAGGTGGCACAAGAAAAGATAATGAATCTCCTATAGAATGTGCAAAAAGAGAAATAACAGAAGAAACTGGCTACAAAAATATTGAATATGTATCTGAATGTTTTCCAATAAACCATCACTACTTTGCTTATAACAAAAATATCGCATACAATATTGAATCTACAGGACTATTATTTAAACTTATTGATGACGAAAAAGTAAACACTAACCTAGATGATGAAGAAAAAGATAACTTTAAAGTAGAATGGGCTTCACTAGAAACAATACTTAGTGAAGTAAAAGACGAATTGCATATCACTACATTTAATAATTTAAGAACTCCAAAAGCATACACTGGTCAAGGAAGAATGATAAACTCTGGTTTCCTAAATGGAATAACAGACAAGCAAGAAGCAATTAACAAAATGTTAGAATACTTAGAAGAAAAGAAAGTAGGTAAAAAGACTACAAACTATCGTCTTCAAGATTGGATTTTCTCACGTCAAAGATTCTGGGGCGAGCCAATTCCTATGGTATATTGTGAAACTTGTGGTTGGGTAGCAGTTCCATACGAAGAATTACCTGTATTACTACCAGAAGTAACATCATATGAACCAACTGAAACAGGAGAAAGTCCTTTATCAAATGTAAAAGAATGGGTAAACACTACTTGTCCACACTGCGGTGCTAAAGCAACACGTGAAACAGACACAATGCCCAACTGGGCTGGTTCATCTTGGTATTGGCTAAGATACATGGATGCAAAGAATGATAAAGAATTTGCAAACTTTGATGTAATGAAATACTGGGGAATGGTAGACCTTTACAATGGTGGTATGGAACATGCAACAAGACATTTATTATATGCAAGATTTTGGCATGAATTTCTATATGATCAAGGATTAGTCCCAACACCAGAACCATTCAAAAAACGTGTCGCACATGGAATGATACTTAACTCAGATGGAAAAAAATTCAGTAAATCAAGTGGAAACGGTGTAAAACCAGATGACATGGTAAAAAAATATGGAGCAGATGCTCTAAGAACATTTGAAATGTTTATAGGGGATTATGAAAAAGATGCATCTTGGAATGAAGAAGGGCTAAGAGGATGTAAAAGATTTATAGATAGAATTTACAAACTTCAAAATAAATTAAATGACAACGAAGGAATTACTGAAACTCTAGAATCTATAATCCACAAAACAATAAAGAAAGTTACTATAGATATAGAAACAATGAACTTCAACACAGCAGTATCAGCACTTATGATACTTACAAATGAATATGAAAAACTAGAAAGCATATCAAAAAGCGACTACAGAATACTTCTAACACTTCTTAATCCGATTGCACCTCATATAACCGAAGAATTGGTTAGTATGAACGACTTAGGAAGACCTATCTGTGAAACACCATGGCCAACATATGATGAAGCAAAAATGATAGACAAATTAGCAAAAATAGCAGTACAAATAAATGGAAAACTAAGAGGAACTATGGAAATACCTATGGATACTGATAAAGACGAATTAATACGACTTGCAAAAGAACTAGAAAATGTAAAAAAACATTTAATTGACAAAGAAATAATAAAAGAGATAGTCGTGCCTAATAAAATAGTAAACTTAGTAATTAAATAAATTCTATAATAAATCAGTTTAGACTTTAAAATCTAAACTGATTTATTTTATTTCAAATGGTGGTTTAGGATAAGGATTAACATCATCGGTTAAACCCAATATATAATCTATACTAGTATTGTAAAAATTAGAAAGTATTATTAACTTGTCATGCGTTAATAAACTTCTACCATTTTCTAAAGCAGAATACTGAGGTTGAGATATTTTTAAAATTTTAGCAAGGTCAACACTCTTTAGAAAATTAGATTTTCTTAAATTTAATAAATGTAAATTTACATCATTTCTTTTATGAATATTTACATCATTAGTAAGACCTAAAATATAATCAATACTTGTGTTATAAAAATTAGAAAGTATGATTAATTTATCACTTGTCAAATTATAAACACCCAACTCCAATTTAGAATAATGAGCTCTATCTATATGTAAAATTTCAGCAATTTTAGATTGAGTTAAATCCCTATCCTCTCTTAAATCAATTAGTCTTAACATAACATTTGCCTCCATAAGTATTTTAAAATGTGCGTTAAATAAATATTGACATTTGGGTGTTTAATAAATATAATAATAGTAGATGTGCGTTAGATAAATAAAATGTAAGGGTAGAAAGAGAGAAATTGATTATGAAAAGGTCAAAGTCTAAGATATTTGTAACTCTTACATTTTTATTATCCCTAATAACAGGACTTTCATACGGAGTATTTATGGTAACAACCCAAAAATACAATGCAAC
>CAJUGE010000102.1 GCA_910586295.1 uncultured Bacilli bacterium
AAGGGGATTTTCATCCCCTCTTCTTAGGCTTTAACAGATTTCTTTAACAAATAGATATAGTTAGTATTTAATGGCTTACCGTCTAGAATTACTAAACCTTTTGTGATCCATTTGTTTTTATCTTCATCAAAATATCTCTTGTATCCGAAGGTCATATTTGAGTTAATACCATATGCTTCTTCAGGTACCCAGAATATTCCAAAGAATTCTCCATTTGCACATAAGTCAAATGATTTGAATAAATCTTGTTCTGTTCTAAGTACAGGATATTCATTGAATTTATATTGCTTATCGCTAACATCAAATCCTGCTTTATTGATTGGTTGATTATTAGCATCTTTCATTGTACATAAATTTCCTACATATGTTTGTTTTGCCATAGCAAATTCTGGATTTGCACCTTCCATACCAATAGGAATATTAGCAAATAATTTCTTCTCCCATTGTGTCCAATCTGCAATTTCTTCTTCTGTAAATTCTATAATATTAGCTTCTGGAACTCTTTTTAATCCTGCTGCAACATCTGTTAAAATTCCTGTTGGTTGTCCATTTCCTGTTCCTCTTAATACTGCTTCATCTCTTGCTTTTAAATAAGCTTTTAATAAAGCCTTAACTAATTCTTTTTCAAATACTTCAACAGATAAAATACTTTGTAATAGTGATTGTGCTATTCTTACTTCTCCAATATGGTATGAGAATATAACACTTCCTGTTGCTCCACCAGCATCTTGTTCTTCACTAACTCCATGTTCTTTATCATTTCCATCAGTTCCGCCCCATGTAAATGTTGCTTCAAATTCACTTATAGGAATTTCAATACCACCTTGAACATTTAACATACGAACTCTTGAAGAAAATTGTCCATATGATTTTTCAATTTTTTGAATTAACTCTTGTAAAACAGTATGTGGAATTAATACTCCTAATGCATCACTTGTTACTTCTCCTGCTGCTCTATTTTCACTTCTATATTGAGTTAAGATCTCATTTAATCTTGCACTTCTTTCTCCTGTTTGAGCATAATGCTTAAATGCTGTTCTATATTCCATTGAAGAAAGTACATCTTCATCATTTGAAGCTTGTCCTCTTTGGTTCATTTGTGCAGTTCCAACAACATTTAATACTGCATTTGGATTGAAGCCATTTGCACTTCTTCCTTCATTTGCATTTGCACTTCTTCCTTCATCTGTATCATCATTGTTGTCATCATTATTATCATCATTTTGATTGTCATTTTCTTCTTTTTCTAATTCAGCAAGTTGTTTCTCTGCATCAGTAATTTCATCACGTAATGCTATTAATGATTCTCCTAAACTTCTAACCTCATCAATGTCTTGTGAGTTTTTCATTTTTTCTTCCTTTGCTTTTAATTCTTGTTTTTTTCTTTCAATTAATTTTTGTAAAAATTTTTTCATATCTAAAATCCTCCTAATAAATATTTTATTTTAAGCTTTTCTAGCTCTAGTTTATTTGAAGAAGTGTCCACCTCTCCACTCCTAGCAGTCTCCACCGCTATGCGTGCAGTCTCCACCGCACTTTTATCTCTAGCAGATATTGAAGTATCCTCATAAGCAGGAAATGTAACTGCACTTACTTCAACAACTGTCGAAATCGATTTAATGTGTCTTGTAGGATAATCACTATCAAGATTTTCCCATTCTTCATCATCTATTCCAAACATGAAAGACATACCTGTTATATCTCCACGTTCAATAGCACTATATAGGTTTCTAGCTTCTGTATTGTTTTCTGTATCTAATTCTACTTGAATTTCCATTCCTTCATCATCTACAGATAATTGCATTGTAGAATTCTTTGAATTTCTTCTTGACCTTGCTAATGGCACTTTAGATTGATCATGATTTACTAAAAATCTAACATCCTCTAGATTGGTCTTTTTCAGAGCTCCTTTTTCAATTACTTCTGCAAACATTCCAGCAATGTCAGTTTTACTATCATAGACAATTGGTCTACCTACAATTATGTTTCCTCTTTTTTCATCTTTTTCTGCTCTAATTTCAAAATCGTAATTTCTTCTAATTAACTCATTCTTCATTTTCTTTACCTCCATTATTATTTTGGTTTTCATCTTGTTTGACTTTATTGTTTTCTGCATTAGATTTATTACTAGACATAGCAATTTGCCCAGCTAGTTCTTTAAGTGGTTTCATTCCAAATGCTGTACGAAGTTCATTTTTATAACAACTTGCACTATCAACTAGCACATCAAACAATTCTATTTTTTGACTTGTATCCATAAAGATTAATTCATGTGGATATAATAAAATTTTATTTCCAAATCCTTTTTCTCTATCTGTAAATAATGCCATTGAAAAAGACTCTCCAGTCCTTTTTATTATTGGTTCTAAACTCTTCTGATAAAATGCTTCATACTGTGCTTTTGTATAATCACCTGTTAGAATTGGAAGAGGAACACCAAAATTTCTTAAGATTTTCTCATCAATAAATTTTAGTGTTGTAGCATCTACTAATTGGATTTTATTTTGCAATGGTATATATTCTCCTTTAATATCTAATGGCAGAAAACCACTCTCATTATTAGCAAGTCTTGTTTCAATTTCTTTGATATTTTTTTCCATTTTTCCATCATCCATTAAGGTATTATATTTAATAACACCATTGATAGAAAAAGAACTTTTTAATGCCTTTGCCACTCCTTCCAATAAAGTATTATTTAATTCTAATGTTTTAAGTAATGCCTTATTGTCAGGTTGTCCGAATTCATTACCACCCATCAATTCGTTAATTGAATAACGATATCTAATATGTATTACATCTGAATATCTTAATTCTGTTTCATATCCATTCATAAATGAAAATCTAATAAACAAACTACCTGATGAATCTTGTAAGAAAGTAACATTAGTTGGTTGTATTGGATAAAGACCAGTATATTTTTTGTTTCCTTTTGCATCCTTATAGTATGTAGGTATAATAAAAGCATTATAATTTAAGAATAATTGCCAATATACTTTTTCAAAAAAATCTGTCTGTGTCATACGCTCATTTGGCTGTTCTAATAACCTTTGTATTTCACTATCTTCAATTGGAACTAGATCACTACCATTTTTCTTAATATGAAATGGATTTACTTTTGTTAATTCTGTTACCAAACACGATATAGCTTGTTGCACAACATCACTAGCATATATATCCTGACCAAACTGTGAAAAAATGGGACTATACCCATTTAATATTTTTGCATATTTAATATCCATCTTCATTTTCTTAAATTTATTAATAAAATCAATTAGTCCCATATTTACCTACTCCTTATTTATCTATCAATCTGTGAAACTCACTGCGATAACGCCTATATAATTCATATAGGATGATAAATGTTATTGCACCATCAATTCTTTTGCTAGCTTGACCTTTTATTTTAACGCACATAACATTTCCTAGATTGTCCATCTCCATAGCAGAATTTCCTAGACACCATCTATCTATTTCATTGTTATTGTAATTTATTAACTTGTCTTGTAAATCCGCTTCAACAAATTTCATAGCATTACTTAATACTTTACCTTGTAAAATCATTTCTGTTTCAAAATTATATTCATCCATACGATCAGTAAAGGTTTTTGAAAATCTTTGATCATATCCTGTTTTATATGGTTTTATATTGTAACTTTTATATAAATCATAAAACCAGTCTGCTACCTTCGAAACATCTACTTCATTTCCTTCGTGAATAGTAAGTAATCCTTTTTTTGCCCATTCTTTATATTCAGCTCCTGCAGATTTGTCATCACTATCTGTAAGTTTCTTCTCTAAAATCCAGTAATGTTGATATATGTACTTTATTTTGTCTTTTGGTTTTCCTAATAATATTTTTGCACTAACCATATCTGTTGTTGCTGCCAAGTCAACTGCTCCTAAACAAAAAGAACCTCTAAATGATTCTAATTCAAAAGGTTCTAATTCATAATAATAATCTTCACGTTTTAGCCATGCTTGAGCATTGTTTTGTTTTATATTGAAGTCTTTGCAAAGTGTATGCATTCTTTTGGATTTAGAAGTTTTTGATTTTTCAATTTCTGATCGTAGTGATTTCCATTTCTTGACTACTCCTAAACCGAGGATTTGATTTGTACCAACTTTTTTCATCCTGCCATATTTCTTCTTCGCTGTCTTGTGTAAATAGCCATGGTAGATAATGTATGTCATCAGTCTCATCAAATAAAACTTCTCGTGCATATTTTAGTTCATTATCTAAGTAGCCATCATTTATAAAACCTTCAGTAGTTAAGTTTATAAATAAAGGCTCATCTTTGGTTGACATTGATTTTTGACCTGCTTCAGCTATTTCATCGTTTGGTGCATCATGGCTTTCATCCATATACATTTTATCTATATTTCTACCATCTTTGTTTTGCGTTTTTCCTGACATTTTGAATATAGTTATATTCTTTTGTGTGTTACATATTTCTGACATATTTTTATGTGTTACTTTAGAATGTGGATCTATTCTTTTTCTCATATTGTCTATTTCATTCCAAAGCAAACTTGCCTGTTTATCATCGTTAGAAGCACAAACTATATCCATTCCACCTTCGCCAATTCTTAAATCCGCATGAGCATCTGCTGCCATCAATGTTGTCTTTCCATTTTTTCTTGCAATCAACAAAAGTACATTTTGGAATCTTCTTGCCCATCGATTTAATTCCTTGTCATACACTTTGAAAGAATAAATTACTTCAATAAATGCTTTTTCCCATAGTAATAATTCCATAGGCATATTATAAAAAGGTCTTTTGCTTTGTAAGCATAAATTTTCCATAAAATCAATTCTTAGATGTGCCTCTTCTGTATCATATTTATATCTAGGATCTTTTAAATCCTTAATAAGCTTTTGTATTTCTGTCTTTAATTCTAATCCTACTATTATATTTCCACTTTTAATTTCTTCATAGTATTGCTCCAAGTAAAACTTACTCATACTGTTTTTTTCTTTCTTCTAACCATTTTGTAACTGCATCTTCTTCGACTTCGTGTCCATTAATCATTGAGTATAACATCCTTATTGCATTCATATAGCTCTGCGAATGTTCTTTATACAGTTTTGCTGCAGTCGTTGCTCTTTGTTTTGTTGGATCCTTAGGATGAACTTGAATAAAAGGATGCTTTTTTAATTCTTCCATTCGTTCTTCCAAAAAAGCTATATTGTCTAAAAGTGGATTGATTAACTTTTTCTTATTTTCATCTATATCTTTGAAGATATTGTCTAATTCTTCTCTTCTAGTCACTATAAACTCCCTTCTTTTAATATATATTTCTATTTTTTCAAAAAAAATGAAATTTTTGCCTCGTGTGAAAAAGAGGTACCCCTTACAGTCCCCAAGCACTCGATTGAATATCTTGATGACGGGGGGTTATGGTTGATAATTTTCAAACCATTCTTCTATATATTTGTTCCAATTTTCATTTTTTGATCTACTTAAGCAGACTTCCTTATCACAATCAACTAGTATGAGCTCAGCTCCTAGCTTGTCTGATAGCCTTTGTCTTTCCATCTTCATTGGGTAAGTTCCTACTACAAAAGCATTCTGCCAGTTGCCTAGTCTCATCTTAATCTGTTCTATTAAATTATTTCTAATTTCAAAAACATTTTGCTGTAGCTTATTCGGTTTGTTGTACTTATCACAAAAGCTAATACATTCCCAAATCTTATCTATATCTACTATTAAATCGTCCTTTGTTGCTATATTATTAACCCATGTTGATTTACCGACTACAAGGAGATCCATATACTATATATACTTTCTTAGGCAGTTCATAACCAAATCTATTATGTACTTTGTTATGGCATTTGAAATGGATTAACATTATATTTTCAGGATTAAGACTTATATTATAGTCATTAACATTAGCATTCGTTAATGGTATCTTATGATGCCCTATACAATCATAAGCTTTTACTATTTCCTCTCCGCAATATTCACATATCAATTTGCCTTCATCATTTACTCTTGCTAATTTCAGATCTTGTAATAGGTTTTGCCACTCTTTAGATTTATATAAATCGTGAGCATTTTCAAACATATTATTCATTCCTTTACCATAATTCATTATCTATTTGTTTTTCTTTAAGTTCTAATGTCTTTTTACTAAATCCAAGTTTTATCATGTTCTCTCTGCTTTTTCTTTTTGCTTCTTGAACTCTAGTAAGTCCATCTTCTATTCTTTGTATTGTATCAATTGTTGGTTCCGCTTCTGTTATTGTTTCTGTATCTCCTCCACTGTTCTTCTTTTTAATATGACCTATTGTCATATCCTTTTCTGTTCTTTCTAATTTTCTTATTCTTTCCATCATTCTGTTTTCTCTTATCGTAAGTATTTTATATTCATGTATATATTCTTGCATCTGTAATTCATCATTATCATTAATGTTATAATTCTTATATAATGCCCATTCCTCTTCTGTTAGCATATTTTTATATATTTTTTCATATTCTCCAGTAACTACTGCGTTGTTATTATTACTAGTTGCACCTTTTCCGCCTTTGTTGTTTTTCGCATTTTGGTTTCCTTTATACAGCTCACTCTTGTTTCTTGTTAGTTTATACTGATTTATAATCTTTTTTAAATCAGACAAAGTAATATTATATTTTTTGAAAATGTCCTTATAGGTCATTCCATTTAAATAATCTGTTTTAATATTTTCTATCTTCTTCTGGGTCAATACAACTCACCCACCTCCATTACTTTTTCTCTAACTCTGCCTTTTGTCCTGTTAAAGTTTCCCAGCGTTTTATAATAACATCACAATATCTAGGATCTAATTCCATCGTATAACATATTCTATTAGTTTGTTCTGCAGCAATTAAACTTGATCCGCTTCCTCCAAATAAATCTACTATTAAGTTGTTTTCTTTACTAGAATTTTTTATTAAATACACTAATAAATCAATAGGCTTCATTGTTGGATGTTCTGCATTTCTTGTTGGTTTATCAAATTCTAATACTGTGTTTTGTGATCTACTATCAATAAAATAATGAGCTTTTCCCTCTTTCCATCCATAAAGAATTGGTTCATGTTTCCATTGATAATCTTGTCTCCCCATAACAAAGGTATTTTTTACCCATACCAAACATTGTGCTAACTTAAATCCTGCATTCTTGAAAGCATTTCTAAAGTTTAGACCTTCTGTATCTGCATGAAATACATAAATAGGACATCCTGATTTTGCTACTGAATGCATATTTTTGAAAGCATCTATTAAAAGATTATAGAACTCTGTTTCATTCATATTGTCATTTTCTATTTTTCCTGCTGTTCCTTCATAATCTACATTATATGGTGGATCTGTAAGAAGCATATCCGCTTCTTGATTATTCATAAGACGCATAACCTCTTCTTGTTGTGTGCTGTCTCCACATAATAATCGATGCTTTCCTAATTTCCAAATGTCTCCTACTTTTGTTATTGGTTCTTCTATTTCTTCTAATGCCTCTTCTAAATCGAAATCATCTTCATTAGATCCCATTATATCTTTCAAGATATCATCTATTTCATCATTACTAAATCCTGTGATATTCATATCGATATCTGTTTCTTTTAATTCTGCAAGGATTGCTTCTAATTTGTCGTTGTCCCATTCTCCACTAATTTTGTTTAATGCTAGATTCAATGCTTTTTCTTTATTCTTATCTAAATCAACTACAATACATTGAATTTCTTCATATCCTAGTTCTTTAAGTACCTTTAATCTTTGATGACCACCAATTACTGTCATATCTGCATTAATAATTACTGGAGCTACATATCCAAATTCTAAAATACTATTTTTTATCTTTATGTACTCTTCATCTTCAGGTTGTAAATCTTTTCTTGGGTTATATTCTGATGGTTTTAGCTTTAGTATATTTATTTTTTGAATATTCATATTCGACTCCTTCTTTTCAAAACACCTTGTTTCATATATGCAATTTTTACATTCTCTTTTCATACATACATCATATTTCATAGGCATATTCCTTTTATTTTTGGTTGCGGTCAGAGGATTCGAACCTCGTCTTTGGGCTATGACCCCAATGTGCTGCCGTTGCACCATCACCGCATATAAAAAAGCCACCTAAAAACAATAAGGTGGCTAATTGAAAAAGAAATGAAGAAATAAAATGAAAATATTTAGTATTTTTGCAATTATAATTATAACATAGTGTTTTTTGAAAAAATACAGAAAAAATATATAAATTTTCTATAATTTTTCTATAATTTTTTATTTTTGTTATATTCTCGTTGCATTTTTGCTACAGAATTTTTTATTGCTTTCGTTATTGCATCATAAGTTTTATTTTTATTTACAGCAATTTCTTCTATACTCATTTTTTGATAGTATCTCATTTCTATAACATCTTGATTATATTTTTTTAAGATCTTCACAAGATTTTCTACCACTTTTATTTTTAGTTCTAAACCTTTAATATATCTTCTCTTATCTGATATTTTATCTTGTCTTTCTATTACTTGTTTTTCTATACTAGATTCAACATAACCTTTAGCTTTAGGCATACCATCTAAATTAGCACTTTTTATATCAACAATTTCATTTTCTAGTTCCTGTATCTCTGATTCTGTTATACTGATTCTAGCCTTATATGTATTGTAATTTTCTAATACTTCTTGAACATTCATCTTTTGCTTCCCTCCTATATTTTATAAATAAAGAAAATCAATGCTACACTAATAGTTATTTCAATCATGTTAATTACGCTTTTTGAAATACTATCTTTTTGTTGTATTCCTACTTGCTCATTCATTTCTTTTACTATTTTTGATAATGACAATATTCCTAAAAAGAATATATATATTATTTTTAATGCTAAAAGCATGATATACACCTTCTTTCCGCTTCTTATTTTTCTATCGTGTTCGTTTCTGATTTTTCTATGTAAAAATAATTTTCAAGTGTTTTTTTCCTTACAAATTATTATTTCTATCGTTTTTTATTGTTTATTGTTTTGTTTTTGATAACTCATCACTATATTGTAATACCTATAAAATGTATATGGTTCCTTATTATTTTTGATAATTCTGTTTATCTCATTTCTTTGTATTCCTTGGCTTTGTAGTAATTTAATAAACTTTTTCTTCGTTATTTTTTTATTACTTAAATTCTTAACCACACTTTCAGCTATTCCTACTAATGTAGTTGCAAATGATCGTGCTGCTTCTGCTAATGTACCAAAAGCATCTGATAGACTGTTAATAACAGGTTCTAGTGTTCTTTTTACATCATTTATCGTTTCTTTTATTACCTCTTCTACTTTTAAATATTCTTCTTCATTGATATTTATGGTCTTACTATCAGCATCACAAATCAGTTCAGTAATATAGCCTGTCCCTATTATTCTTTCTGCTTGTTCGATTGTAATATTTTCATATTTACATTTTTTCATTTTCCACTCCTATATTCTTACGAATTTCACAATTTCTTTTTATCCATTCCTCACAATAGCAACTAGCTCCTTCTGTTCTTTTACAAAATGGATATCTTCCACAATTTCCACATCGTTTTCTATTTTCCATCTTTTTGTACCTCTTCTTTTATTAAATTCCAATGTTCTGTGCAATAATCTTTTTTATTCAATTTATGTGTGCATTTATCACATAGAGCTTTACTACATAGACTCTTTTGAATTGGTCTTTTTATACCATTTTCATCTGGAGCATCAAATATTAAACCATCTTCATAATCACATAGCCTTGTTGCTGGTCTAATTTTACATTCTCTACACATTATAGTATCTGCATCTTTTTTAGGAAATTCAATTACATTATTCATCGTTTGTTTTTCCTTTCTGTTTGTTTTTGTGATTCAATTAGTCTATTTCTTAGTATTTTCATGTCTGCTAGTATTTTGTTATACATAGTTTCTCTATTTTTGAAATCTGATAACCTATAATGTAATGAAACATCCAATTCTTCATCTACCATTCTTTCATTATAGTAAATAGGTCTCCTCTCTAATACTAGCCCCTTTTCTTTTTTATCCCATTCAAAATCTATTGCATCAAACATAAAATTTTATCCTCCGAACATCATTGTATTTTTTATTGATTGTCCGCTTCTACTGACCCCTTCTCCTATATCAATTCCTATTGCAAATTGTTTGCTTATTGCTTTTCTTATTTCCTCTTGCATATCTCCATTTGGTGTTATAGGTGGTGTTGCTGGTAGTGCTGCGACCGCCATTGCCTCTTTTACCTTTGGTGGATTTGGATTATCCCAATTTTTTATTTCTATAATTTCAAGTATGGTTAATATGTAATATTCTTTTTTTACCTCTGCTCCCCATTTTTGCTTACCATATCCCTTATTTAATATGCATAAACATTTTACACTTGGAGAATTATCTGAGTATCCATTCCTAAATACTATCTCTACTCTTTTATTTAGATAGTCGAACCCAAATATGTTCATAAATCTACTATCATAATATGGTTTTATTTCTCTATATTCTTCTCTTTTCTCTCCTGAAGCTATCATTTCAAACCACTTCTTTTTTATTGGTAATACTAACATTATTAGTCACCCTCCTTTATATTAATAGCATCACAAGTCTGACAATATATACAAGGCTCATCATCATTAAAAAATGAATATCCTAAACACTTTCCTGTATGTCCATCTTCATAGAAACAACCCTTTTTTTCTTTATCTAATCCATTGTTTATTCCAACTTTGAGTTTTCTATTTTCCCTTTTTAATTGTTTTATTTCAGTTTTTAGGCTTACATTTTCTCTAGCATATTCAAGTATTCCTTTGTTTTTTGCTACTTCAATAAAATTTAATATTTGTCTTACTGCAACTTTTAATATATTTACTCTACCACCTTTAATTATGTAATTATCTAGTATGCACCTTTCTAATATTAGTGCTGCAGACTCTATATCGTTTCCTCTTAATATATTACTTCTTGCCTCTTCTATTTTTCTTATCTCTTTTTCTGATGACATCTTATCCTCCTTCTATTGAAAATGTCCAAATCGTGCTGTTTCTTCATAACGTTTATTTTTCAAGTCTAAATCTTTTATGATATTCTTTAATTTACATTCTTCATATAATTCAATAGTTGGTTCAATGCTTCCCATATCACTATCAATGTAAATTGCTAGTGGTTGTTCAATTCCTATTGCATAACTTAACTGAACTTCACACCATATTAAATTATGCTTTTGTAAATATTTCTTTGCTATTTCTCTTGCCTTATATGCTCCGCTTCTATCTACTTTTGTAGGATCCTTTCCAGAAAATGCACCACCGCCAACATTAGCAAAAGACTGATATTGATCTACTACGATTTTTCTTCCTGTTAAACCTGCATCCCCTTCAAATCCTCCAATTTTGAATTTACCTGTTGGATTTATTAAAAACTTTTCTATTATTGTTTCGTATTTATCCGCTATTTCACAACACATATCTATAATTATTTTGTCGGTCTCTTTTCTATCTTCTTCAGTATTTTGATAGCAGACTGTGAATGTTTTTATAGCTTTTAGTTCCATATTATCACCATACAATCCTGTTATTTGTGCTTTTCCATCTGGTAGAAATCTACTATCATTTTTTCTTAGTTCATCGTACTTTTTAGATAACTCCTGTAATATTACCATTGCTGTTGGTAGCATTTGCTCTGTACTATCACAAGCATATCCAAACATCATGCCATTATCTCCAGCTCCATTCACTTCATCATTAGTTCCTAGTGCTATGTCTGGGCTTTGTTTTCCTATATTGTCTATAATTTCATAATCAGTAGAATATCCAATATCTTTTAATACTCTTTTGGTTATTGTTTGTACATCTATTTGTGCTGCAGTTGTTATTTCTCCTGTTATAAATATTTTTTTCTTTCCTCCTACAGTTTCTATTCCACATCTGCTGTTTGGATCTTGTTTCAAACATTCATCTAATATTGCATCACTAATTTGATCACATACTTTATCAGGGTGTCCCCTAAATACAATTTCATTACTATATAATTTCATTTTTTTATTCCTCCACTTCTATTTCTCCTACTGTTTGCATTCCTGCAAATACAGTTATTGTTCCGCTTCCTGTTATAGTCAAAATCTATTGATGGGCTTAATAAATAAGGTCTTACTTGTTTCAATAACCATTCATAATTTAGCTCACCCTTACATTCTTTTTCAAAATTTGCATTACGATTACCAATATTTATAAATTTAACCTTCATTGATTTCTTTCTCCTTAATTTCTTCCCCCATATATTTAAATAATTATTTATGGTGCAATTCCTTTATCCCATGTATATGTTTCTCCTGTTTCTTCATCATGCTCATAATCATATATCCATTTGTGATAGTTTTCTCCAGTTAAGCATTTCACAATTTGATCAATTACCCATAATTTATGATGATCTCCATCTATTTGTCCATATTGAAAAATTATTCCTAAAGCTTTTTCTTTATTTTGATTATTTAAATCTCTTTCATATTGTAATTTTTGAATTATTATATTTCCATCTTTTGCTGTTTCTTGAAGTTCTAAGAATTTTGTTTGTAATTCCTCTAGTGTCAACTTTTTAATTTGTTCGTTATTGTATGTTCTTAGCATTTCTACTTTTTGCATTCTATTTTCCTCCTTTATTTTTTCTTTTTATCTGCAGCATAATATATTGTTGCAAATCTATATTTCTTTTTGTCCTGCAGATATTCAAATCTTGAATTTCATTTTCTAGTTCTGTTATTTTTTCTTTTAGTTTCCTGTTTTCAAACATAGCATCATAGTAAAGTTGTTCATAATCTATATCTTTTCCCATTTTTACCTCTTCTTTGCTTTATTTAATACTTTTGCAATTACTGCTCCAGTCTTTGTGAATTCCGCTTCTTTGCTTATCAATTTTCTTTGATTCATAATTAATTCTTCAGCATTAGAAACTAAAATCAAATTATCTAAATCAAAATTACTATGATCACCATCAGCAAATATTACTTTATGACCTGCAGGTATTTTTCCATGTGCTTGTTCATAAATATATCTACTTTTTGACATCCAGTTTTTTTGAAGTTGTCCATCTTTAACTTTTACTAATATAGATCCATCTCTTTTATCTATTCTTTCACTTCCTATAGGTCTGTGATTTGCAGGTATATTTCCCTTCTTAAACATTGTTGCTTTGCATTTTTCGTATTGTTCAGGAGTCATATATCCCTTTTTTCCTTTATTAGCTGGAATATGTCCTTTTTGGAATTGTCCTCCTACTATTCCGCTTCTTAAGCCTAATATATTCTTTCGATTAGCAATAGCATTTTCAGTAACATTTAAATTAAATTTTTCATTAAATCGTTTTGTTAGTTCTTTGAGTGTTATTCCTTCTACATTGTCAATTATGAACTGATGCTCTTCATCAGAATATATATGTCTCATTTGCCATCACCTATTTGCAATATATCTGGTATATCTTCTTTCTTTCCATATTCATCATAGTGTTTTACTGCTTTTAATGCTAATTCTCCATTGTTTATAATTGTTTGTGCTATATTAGCCATTGACTTTGCTCTTTCCCTTTCTTCTTGCAATGCTTCGCCTTTTAGACTTTCATCGTTTAATCTTTCTAATTCTTCAAATAAGTGATTATTAAGATCTACTAATTTATTTTTCATTTTCATTTCTTCCTTTCATAACTTTTTTCCAAAATTCTGTCATATTTTCAAAAAGCTCATTTATTCCATCTGCAATAGGTTCTGTGATATCTGTCATAAGTTCTACGAAGCCAGTTAAAAACCATCCTAAAAAACGCAATATTAAATATATAGGTGTCATTACAATAACAAAAATTATAAATAAAAATCTTCTCATCTTTTATATTCTCCTTTTTGTATTTGATAACAAGCTTCTCGTAACTCTTTATAAATTTCTTGTGTTGTCCACTTCTTTCCGCCTATTCTAAATTCCATTGGTACTAATTCTTCAATTCCCATATAATCTCCATAATGTCCATAATCCCAACCTATAAACCATCCATCTATTTTTTGATTATTTTCAATAGTTATAGAGTCGTTTATATATGTAATTCCTCCATGTACATCTACTTCTTGATATATTTTCTCATCAGTTTTTCCATATAATTTATGACCCTTTGGAATTCTTATATATGCTGTTGGATGTGTTCCTAAATTCATAATGTAATATAACAATCCAAAGCAGAACCCTGTGTCCAATACTTCACTTTTAAACTGTGATTGATATTTCATTTCTTTCACTTTTTATCACCTCTAACATTCTTCTATTTTGATGTAGATCCTTGGTGTTACATCATATTTCTTTTCAATTTCTAATTTAGTAACCTGCGTATCGTCTTTGAATGCAAACTTATTCATTGCATCTAATACAATTTTTATGATATTATCTGCATCAGGCTTTTTAGTAGGACTTATATTTCCCTGCAGCATTTCCGCTTCTTTCTTTTTACTTGTACTTTTAGGAATTCCAAAATAAGCTATAATTGTTACTTTTACTCTTGATTCTATCGGCTTGAAATTTGGATAATTCATTAAAAACCATTGTCTTAAAGAATATTCGTAAAGTTTTGTATTTGTTGGTGTATATGCTCTTCCTGTTCGAGTGTTCATTCTAGGTCTTGCCTTTCCTACTATGTCACCTATCATTTCAAATTCATATACCATTTTTCTCCCCCTATTCTTTTGGCATTTTATATGTAAAGCTAAAGTTTTGTGTCATAAGTTGATTGTACATATCTTGTAAAATCTCATTCGCACGTTCTGCAGTTTTATATTTTCCTAGTAGAGTTTTATCATTGCTGTAATATGCCTTTATTTCATATACAAAATCATTATAATTTCTTTCTCTTTCCTCTACTTGTATATAATTTAAATTATCTGTACTAGCAATTGTTTGTTTATTTTGACTTAATATCATCATTTCTATCACCTCTACTTTTCTGGCATATAATATACTTTTGGTACATCGTAAAATCTTTGTTGTCCTGTACCTCTGTTTTCTGTTCTAAGAACTCTTTTAAATTCTCTCGCAATTTCTATTAGTATTTCTCTTGCTCTTGTTTCTGTTTCATATTTACCTAAAATAACAGTATAACCATCAGTTTGAGCTGATATTTCTGTTTCATCTGTTAAAGTACTCTTTTCTTCGATTCCTATGTTGATTGTTCTATCAAGATTTACAATATTACTTTTACTTTGATCTACTATTAACATTGTTTTTCCTCCTATTCCTTTGGCATTTCATATATATCAAATTGTTCATATTTATGTTTTAGAAGATTAATCACATAATTTTTCCCATCTGCTGTTGCATTCTTGAAATAATTAAAATTACTATAAGCAGTCCAAATTTCTTTTATTATTTCTTTTGCTCTTGCTTCTGTTTTGTAATAACCTAATTCTCTATAATTGTCATCTCTTCCTACTATAAATCCTGCAGCTATTAAGTATCCATCTTCTTCACAATCCGTCATTTCTATATTCATTACATTGTCAAAATTTATAAATTCAGTTTTGTTCTGACTCACTACTATCATTTTGCTTCTTCTCTTCTACTTTTTCTTTCATTTTGCTTACTTTCAAATCTTCTAATACTCTTGTTTTATATATTCTTGTATTCCAGTTTTCCCTTAGTTTCCTTATATTCTTTAGCAGATTTATTAAATCTCCTGTAATTAGCTTGTTGTTATATTTGTCAGAAAAACCTTTAATCGTTGCTATAAAGTCCAGCTTGTCCTTAATCTCCCTACGTTGCTGTCTTGTTTTCTTTAATCTACCAGCAACTTTAGTTAATTCAAAAGCATTCAAATTACTTAATTCAATCTCATGTAATAAATCATCTTGTTCTAATTCCTTTGTTCTTAGTTCGTTTTTTAGATCTGAATTTGTTCTTTCAATATTTGTGAAAAAATAATTCATTTCTTCTACGAATTTCTCTATTTCATCTATGTTATCAATTTGCATTGTTACACCTCTTCAAATTCTTTTAATAATGGTCTTAAACACTTATTGCATAATGCTAACTTTAATTCTCCTCTTTTTGTAACTGTATGCGGTATTGTTGCAATTCCACCAGTCATTTCTTGTCTCTTTTTTGTAATTATTATTTCAGCTCCACAATAGTCACATTTGTAATATTTATATAGCTTTTCCTTTTTGTAATTGACTACATTACCTCCATCTGGTGTTGGTTTCATTTTCGTATATATTGGAATTTCTATTCTACTTGATAATTCATAAAAATTATTCATATCCTACCTCGTTTTCGATCCTATAAATTGTGTCCACATCATATTGAGTACTTAGTTCTGTTTGTTCTGTTGCTGTTATAATGCACTTTTTGAAATATGCCTTTGGTTTCTGTATTCTCGACTTGGTATTGGCTATTGCAAATTGTTTTAGTGCATACATTATCTTTTTAGAATTAAGTTCTAGTGTTTTTTTCCTAGTTTTAGGATTTAAATACATCTCCCTTAATATTTCTGTTATTTCTAAGTTTAGACTAGGATCCAATACGTGTAGTTCACAATTTCTTATAATTCTTTCGAATTCCATCTCCTCCATCTCATCCATTTTCGTTTCTTCTATTTCGACTGGTTTGTGATCAGAAGGATAGATAGATTTCATCTTATTTAATTTAATTTCATTTAATTTGATTTGATTTAATTTGCATCTTTTTGCATATAGTTTTTTGAGTTTTGCATTGCTCTTGTATTTCTTTTGCTTTGCATTTGCATTATTTTTGCATAAACCTTTTATACATTTGCATTTTTTTGTATCTTTTTCTTTTTCAGTTTCTTTACCCCACCTAGCATTCGCTGCCTGCCTTCTTTTATCTTTTAAGTTTTCATATTTTTGCATTCTTCTTAGAAAACTTTCAGACCAGAACATTCCATCCTTGGAAGTAAATAAACCATTTCCTCTTCCACTATCTCTGTATTCGTTGACACAATCATCTATAAATTTTTCTACATCTATGCTTGTACCTGTTTGCATCTTTATAGCTCTATATGTAGTTTTGTCTAATGCTAATTTATAGGTTGATTCATTTCTTAACATTTCTAAAATTGCCCAGTATAAACCATATCCGCTCTAGTCCATAATCACAACGCATAGATAATATTTTTGGATCCGTTAAGGCATTAGAGTCATGACTAAAATAATAAGCGTCTTTATTTGCCATGCTTTTTATATTCCTCCTTCCTTTGTAGATTCTTGACAATAAAACATATATTTGATAAAATAAATATATGGGTATTTCTTAAATGCTCTAAAGAGTAGAGTTTATGTATCTTGGTCGGTATGCAAATTCTTCTCTTTTTTATTTTGTATAATTCCTCCAGTTATTTGCTCTAATGTTTCTGCAGTAATTTCTACAATTGCTTTCAATATGTTCTGTTGATTATTATTCATGTTAGATTCTGCTATATATCTTATTGTTTGTAAATCATCTATACGATCTACTCTTTCTTGTATTAACTGATTTTCTAATTCTTTAACACGATCTTCTAAATAAACTAATCTTACTCCTTGCCTAGAGATTATCTTTCCATATTTGTTATCTAGCTCTATGTCATTATTTGAATGTTTACCCATGTATTTGTTCCTCCTTTAACATCACACTTTCTGTTATCCTTCTTGGAATTACTACTGTTCTATTGCATTCATCACAACATCTGCCATTATTTACAGGTTGTGCATTATTTCCATAGCCTTCATAGTGTTTTCCACAGATACTACATTTCTCCATTATTTAATCCTCCAATTCTTTCCACATTTCAAGTAAATGTTGCTTTGCATTTTTTAGATGTTGTTCAATTTCTGGCATATCCTCTTCTTTTATGTTATATATAACAGCGTGCCATTGTTCATATCCATGTCTTTGTAGTGCATGGTGTAATTTTAATGTGTATGTACCATAGCGTTTGCTTTCTGGATCATCATTAAAATCTATGTCAAATCTAAATAGTAGATTATAATCAAAATCATAGTCTAATCCTTCCGATTCCTTAAATTCTTTCCAGCTCTCATGTTCTGATGTTCTTTTTGTTTCCCAGCATTCGCAATAATAACTATGTTCTGTTTTTTTAAGCTGTAACATTTCTTTTCCTCCTTAACATCTTCATTTTATTTTTCATTATTGCTAATGTAATAATGTGCCAGTAATAACATTTATCTAATTTATTTGGCATTTGATTTCCTCCTCTTCTTTTGAAGCAACTAATTTTTTTACATCTTCTAGCAAGTAATCCAAATCTTGTTCTGCAGTTGATTCCATTAGATTTATTTTTTCTTTTATGATGTATGCAAGCCTTTTTTCTTCTTCTCCATCCTCTTCTAAAAAGGTATATACTCTTACATCTAATTCCATATTGTTATATTTTTTTATTGATTTTGTAACCTCTGCTTTTGTCCAATACTTATCAATTTTGCTTAATAAACCATATAAGTTTGTTATTTTTTCTAAAATACTATTTTTTAATTCCATTTTTGTTCTCCTCCATTTACTTTTCTATTTCTTTCTATCAATCTTTTCATCTTCAGTTACTTCATAGATTGTTTCTATAATTAAAATGATGCATAAAGCTAATAATGGTATTAAATATTCTCCACCAACTGCTTCGTAACCTCTTACTGCAGTTGCATATTTTATTGCCATTGGTGTTAATATAATTGTTGCTATAATTACTAATAATTCTAAAATTCTAACAATTAGTTTCTTTTTGTTAATTTTTCTCATTCTTTTTCTCTCCTTCCACTAGAATTTGTTTCAATAAATTTAACTTTGTTTCTGCTTGAATTCGCTTTTCTTTTTCCTGCTCGTATAATTCTCTACTTACAGAATTTCCTCCAACTTTTATCTTGTATCTTCCTCCTGCAGTTTTTTTGAATTCAACTTCGTGATCTTCAATCATTTGTTGTGCTACTTCATATCCTATCTTTTTTCTTCGCATAAACTCATTCAAACTGATCCATTCTTCTTCCATTCTCTCCCTCCTTGAATAATGTGTGTCGTTCCGCATTTTTTAATTTTTTCATTGTTTCTCCTTTCTTTTACTGAATTTTATTCAGTTTTTTCTTCAAAAAAATAACTGTAAATGTCCTTTTCTGGTATTTCTAATACCATCGCTGCCTTTTTAATTTCTTCTGTGTCAAAAAAAGATGTACCCTTAAATTTGCCACTAAGAGTTGGAGCTGACATTCCTATCAAACTAGCAAATTCCTTTTCTGAGTAGTTTTTTTCTTTTATCCTTCCTCTTAATTTAGAATAATCTGGCATTTAATTTCCTCCTTTCTTTTACTGAATTTTATTCAGTTTTTATTATAATATACTAACGTTTTTATTTTGTCAATACATTTTTTTGAATTTTTTTCAGTTTTTTTTGCTTTTGTTAAAATTTTATTGACTTTTATTAAGTTTTTCTTTATAATATATTTATTATAGGAGGTGTCCACTTTGGGAGATACGTTTGCTGATAGATTAAAAAAAGTATTAGAAATAAGAAATATGAAACAAGTAGAATTATGTGAAAAGACTAAATTGAGTAGTGGTCTAATAAATAAATACCTAAAAGGGAAAGCATTTGCTAGACAAGATAAACTATCAATACTTGCTAATGCATTAGATACTAATGAAGTATGGTTGATGGGTTATGACGTACCAATGGATAAAAACTATGGAAAGTCAAAACTTACAGAAATAAAAGTTATAAATCTTTCTACTAATGAAGTTGTTCAAACAGTTCCTTTTTCATATAGAACAGATATCGCTGAAGATAATCCAAAAAACTATTTTGCAATATATGCTTCAGATAGTTCTATGGCTCCGCTTCTTGATGTAGGAGACATCGCAATAATAAAAAAATGCGATAAATTTATAAATATGAAAACCCATTTATTAAAAATTAAAAATGGGAATCCAATCATAAGAAAAATAATCCAAACAGATGATGGGAAAATAGAATTGCACGCAATGAATATGTATAACTTCCCTATTCAAAAAGATTTACACTTAGAAGATATTGAAATCTTAGGAGAAGTTGTGCGAGTAGAAAATAATAGTGCATTTAAATAATAGAAAATAAAAAAAGGATAATGTGTTTCATTTTTTGCGGAACGACACACATTACCCAAGACATAACCACTTGAAAGTGATTACTTTTTTATTATATATAAAAGGCTTTCATTTTTCAAGTGTTTTCAAAAAAATATTTGAAGAATGGAGGCTTTTTATGGCTGTAAAAACTAACTGCATCAAAAATGGTGTTCCATATTATAGAATACATCGAAAGATTAATGGAAAATATGAAGATTTTTATGGAAAGAATAAATCTGATGCAGAAGATCTATACTACGAAAGAAAAAAGCAAGCCGAAATTGGTGTAATTCAAAACAAGGATGTTACTACAAAAATATTATTACATAAGTGGCTCTTTTCAGTTAAGATTCATGATATAAAAGACACAACATTAGAAACTTACGAAGGAACATATAGAAATCATATAAAACCCTTCTCTTTTTCTGATATTCCTATAAAGAAGATCTCTAGCATCATAGTTCAAGATTATTATAATACTCTTTTCAAAAAAGGAAGATCTACCGACACCATTGAAGATGTACACAAATTACTGCATCAATTTTTTATATACTGTGAAAAGGAAGGCTACATTGGAAAAAATCCTTGTACGAAAGGTTTAGTTACTATTCCTAAAAATAAAGATGTGGATGTAGATGCAATTATCGAAAGTAAAAAGGTTCCATTCAATTATTTTAGGGAAGATGAAATTCCAATATTAAGAGAAGCATTTGTTGGTAACAAATATGAAAAAGTTGTCGATTTTGCTCTAGGAACAGGAATGCGTGAAGGAGAAATTGTTGGATTAAAAAAGACTCATCTTAATTTTGAAAAAAAAGAAATCTATGTTAAAAACAATACAACTCGTGCAGCAGTATTTAATGATGATGGAGAAAAAACAGGATATAAAACTAAAGATGGAACACCTAAAACGGAAAGTAGTATTGATATTATACCTATGTCTGATTATATTTATACCTTATTAAAGAGCCTTCCTGATGATCCTAACTCTGAATATGTATTTACTGCTAATGGCCATCAAATAGATAAAAAAGATCTTGAAAAGGTATGGAGAAAAACATTATTAGCACTAATAGAAAAATTAGCAGAAAAAAATATAGATTTTGTATATAGGAAATTTCACGATTTAAGGCATACATTTGCAGTATTATTATTATTAAAGGGAACAGACTTATATACGATCATGAAACTATTGAGACATAAAAAAATTGCATCTACAGAAATATATCTTGCAGTATTACCTGAAGCAAAAGACGACTGTGTTAATAAATTAAACGATATCTTTCAAAACTAAAGTGGGAAATAAGTGGGAAATAACAAAAATAGCAAGGTGCTACAAATCAATGTAACCCTTGCTATTACTATATTTCTTATTGAATAATTTCTGATACTACACCAGAGCCAACTGTTCTACCACCTTCACGGATAGCAAATCTTAAACCTTTTTCAATTGCTATTGGTGTAATTAATTCTATTGTCATAGCTATGTTATCTCCTGGCATTACCATTTCTGTTCCAGCTGGTAAATCAATAACACCTGTAACGTCTGTTGTTCTGAAATAGAATTGTGGTCTGTATCCATTAAAGAATGGTGTATGTCTTCCACCTTCTTCTTTAGTTAATACATAAACTTCTGATTTGAATTTTGTATGTGGATTTATTGATCCTGGTTTAGCAATAACTTGACCTCTTTCAATATCTGTTCTTTGAACACCTCTTAAAAGAACACCAATGTTATCTCCTGCTTCTGCTTGATCTAATAATTTTCTGAACATTTCAACACCAGTAATAACTGTTTTCATTCTATCTGGTCTTAAACCAACTATTTCAACTTCATCAGAAACTTTAACGATTCCTCTTTCTACTCTACCTGTTGCAACTGTTCCACGTCCTGTAATTGTGAATACGTCTTCAACTGGCATTAAGAAAGCTTGATCTGTTGGTCTGTCTGGTGTTGGTATATAGCTATCAACAGCTGCCATTAATTCTTTCATAGGTGCATAAACTGCATCTTCTGCATTTGTAGATGTTGATTCTAATACATTTAATGAAGATCCTTTTATAATTGGAATTTCATCTCCAGGGAAATCATATGCTGATAATAAATCTCTAACTTCCATTTCAACTAATTCTAATAATTCTGGATCATCAACCATATCGCATTTATTTAAGTAAACAACGATATATTTAACTCCAACTTGTCTAGCAAGTAATATATGCTCTCTTGTTTGAGGCATTGGTCCATCAGCTGCAGATACAACTAATATTGCACCATCCATTTGAGCAGCACCTGTAATCATGTTTTTAACATAATCAGCGTGTCCTGGACAGTCAACGTGTGCATAGTGTCTGTTATCTGTTTCATATTCTACGTGAGCTGTGTTGATTGTGATTCCTCTTGCTTTTTCCTCTGGTGCTCCATCGATTTGATCATAAGCTGCATCTTGCGCTTTTCCTAATAATCCTAAATATTTTGTAATAGCTGCTGTTGTTGTTGTTTTTCCGTGGTCAACGTGACCAATTGTACCAATATTAACGTGTGGTTTTGTTCTTTCAAATTTAGCTTTTG
>CAJUGE010000103.1 GCA_910586295.1 uncultured Bacilli bacterium
CATAGATTCAGACATAGTATCAGCGTACATTATTACTTTGCCGTTCGCATTACGTGCACATCTTCCGATAGTTTGAATAAGACTTCTTGTGCTTCTTAAAAAACCTTGTTTGTCTGCATCCATGATTGCAATTAGGCTTACTTCTGGAATGTCTATCCCTTCTCTTAAAAGGTTTATTCCAACTACTACGTCTATTACTCCTAAACGAAGGTTTCTTATTATGTTCATTCTTTCTAGTGATTTTATTTCGTTATGGAGATATGTTACTTTTATTCCAACTTCTTTTAAGTAGTTTGTTAATTCTTCTGCCATTCTTATAGTTAATGTTGTTATTAGTACCCTTTCTTGTTTGTCAATTCTTTCATTTATCTCTCCAATAAGGTCATCTATTTGTCCTTCAGTCTTTCTTACTTCTATTATAGGATCTAAAAGGCCTGTAGGACGTATTATTTGTTCGATCTTTTCGTTATGAACTTTCTCTAATTCGTAGTCTCCTGGAGTTGCTGATACATAGATTGCTTGATTAATTTTACTTTCAAATTCAGGAAATTGTAATGGTCGGTTGTCTAGAGCAGAAGGAAGTCTAAATCCATATTCCACTAGTGTCATTTTTCTTTGTCTATCTCCATTATACATTCCTCTTACTTGAGGTAGTGTTACATGTGATTCGTCTACTACTAGAAGGAAATCTTTTGGAAAGAAATCTATTAGGGTTGTTGGAGTTTCACCTTCTTCACGGAGTGCCATGTGCCTAGAGTAGTTTTCTATTCCATGGCAAAATCCAGTTTCTCTTAGCATTTCTAAATCGTACATAGTTCTTTGTTTTAGTCTTTCTTTTTCTACTATTTTACCTTCTTTGTCTAGTTTTTCAAGTTGTGTTTTTAGTTCTGCTTCTATTCTACTTATTGCAATTTTCATTTTTTCATCACTAGTTACAAAGTGTGAAGCTGGGAATATTGATACACTTTTCTTGTTGTTTACTATTACACCTGTTAATGTGTCAAATTCACTTAGTCTTTCTATTTCGTCTCCAAAGAGTTCTATTCTTATTCCGTTTTTTCTTTCGTATGCTGGTATTATTTCGATTGTATCTCCGTTTGCTCTGAATGTTCCTCTTTTAAAGTCCATGTTGTTTCTTTCATATAGCATGCTTATTAGTTTTTCTAGTATTTCGTCTCTGTCAATCATTTCTCCAACGTTTAAAGTGAGCATTTTCTTTTCATATTCTTCTTTTTCTCCTATACCATATATACAAGAGACACTTGCTACTACTATACAATCATTTCTTTTTAGTAAATTACTTGTAGCCGCATGTCTTAATTCGTCTATTTCATCGTTTATTGACGAGTCTTTTTCTATGTATAAGTCTTTGCTTGGTACGTAGGCTTCTGGTTGATAGTAATCGTAATACGAAATAAAGTATGAGACTGCTGCTTCTGGAAATAATTCTTTGAATTCGCTATATAGTTGTCCGGCTAATGTTTTGTTGTGCGCTAGTATTAGCGTTGGTTTATTTACTTCTTTTATTACATTAGCAATTGTGAATGTTTTTCCTGTTCCAGTTGCACCTAGTAATACTTGTTCTTTTTTTCCTTCTTTTATTCCATTAACTAATTCTTTTATTGCTTTTGGTTGATCTCCTGAAGGTTGATAGTTTGTTATTAATTTAAACATGTTTTTCTCCTTATTTATTTTTTCTAGGTATATATACTTTTATAAATCCATCCATTTCCATCTCTTCTATTATTTTGTCATAATTTTCTAAAAATAATTCTGTATTTATTAAATGAATTCTTTCTTCTTCAAGTCTTGAGTAATCATAAATTGGTATATCAATATTTATTTCTCTTATAGTTAATATTATGTTTCTTAGTTCTTCTAAATATTTTTTGTACAATTCGTTATTTTCTAACCTTATATAAAGTGGATATACTAATCCAATAATTTTTTCAGGTTTTATTGGTATTCATCATAATAACTACTGGTTCTCCCTGTATATTTTGTATTGTTTAATAAACCTTTTAACCTACTATATTTTCCACATCTTATTGGATTTATGTCATCAATTATAATACTTATATAGTTTTTTAGAAATTTGTAAAATGCTGTTTCTCTATTATCTCTATCATGTAGTGCTACATTTTTACTAAGAGATATATAATATCTTCCATTACTACCACCTTTTCCACTTCTTTTTAATAATTTATTACACTTTATACCTTCTTTTAAAATACTAATTAATGATTCGTCATTCATGCTAAGTGTTTCAGAATGCCCTATTTTTATTAAACTATGGTAGTACCATTCCAAGTTTCTAATTGCTGGTGTCTCTACTTTTTCTATAAGTTTATTTATATTCAATTTTTCTTCCATGTCTATTTGTACTCCTTTTTTCTCTTGAACCATTGCTTATATAATATCATTTATGTATTTTTGTGTCAAACATTTTTTCGCAATTTTAAAACTAGTTTTTACACTAGTTAATTTATATATTCTTGTAGTCCTAAGTTTTCTAAATCTTTGTTTTCTATTATTCCAACATTTTTTGCATATTTCACACATTTTGATATAAATTCTTTATCGTTTGTGGCTATTACTTTTTTTGCAAGTTCATTTAATTTTAAATCTTCTTTTACTGCACATACTAATTCAACTATATAGTAATCGTCTCTTACTTCAATAAAGTAATCTTCTATTGTCGTAAAGTCTTTATTTTTTCTATTGTAGTTAAATGCTAATCTCCACAAGGCTTCTC
This sequence comes from uncultured Bacilli bacterium, assembly GCA_910586295.1. Classification (GTDB taxonomy): domain Bacteria; phylum Bacillota_I; class Bacilli_A; order RF39; family UBA660; genus MGBC139354. Next base: position 2,756 of record CAJUGE010000103.1, read on the forward strand.
TTTTATCTTTTTTTATTCCAACTTTTACTAATTCTTCAAATTCTTTTTGTTCAAGTACTGGTGGGAATGGAGCATATATGTATTTTGTAATAAATTCTAAAAGTTCTTCATCATTCATAGCACTTGCATATTTGCTTACTAATTCATTTTGAGTCATTAATTCAAATAATGTTTTATATAATTTTCCTCCATCTTTTGTTTTTTCTTTTTCTTTAAGTAAACTATTATACTGTTTACTAAACTTTTCTTCTATTTTTGGCTCTAAATCGCTTTTTTCAAGTGCTTCTTTTAGTTTATTTGCTAATCTTTCTGCTTGTTCTTTTCTTTTAATTTCTATTTCATCGATTTCGTTTGGTATTGTTTTTATAATGTTTTCTACTTCTTTTATTAGTTCTTTTATTTTTTCTTCTTCATTTTTATCATATTTTTTTGTATCTATAAGTTTTAATTCTTCTAATAATTTTGTAGCATTTATAAATTTATTTATGTATTTATACATTAAATTTACTAAGTCCATATTATTTTTCCTCTTTCTTTTATTTTTCTCTTTGTAGGTTGTATGTGTAGAATATTAATTCTATTATTAGTTTTTTTGTTTCTTTGTCTAATTTTATAAATTTGTGTGATATTTTAATTAGATTTTTTACTTTTGTTAATTTCATTGTGTCACTTATGTTTTCATCTTCTAGTATTTTGAATAATTTGTTTGTTCCGTTTAGTAATTGTTCATCTTTGTGTGAGTTTATAAATTTTAGTATGTTTTTTTCTATGGTTTTACTTTTTTCTGATAGTTCACTTTTCTCAATACTTGTTTCGTTTGTTTGCCATGTATATAAGTCATGTGCTAGAATTCCTTTTTTCTTTGATTTGATTACTTTATAATTGTCGTTGTGTAATAGTACTCCTACTATGCTATAGTTCGGTACTATGTGTATATATTTTTTCTTTATTGTTTTGTATTTTATCGTTTTGTATTCTTTTGTTCTTAGTCCTGGTCCATCATTGTTGTATATTTTTTGTATTTTGAATCTTTTATAAAATGGAGTAAACATTCCTGCGATTAGTGCAAGATTTCCTCCTTTTGAGTGTCCACATATTATTACTTTTGGACCAGTTATTTTGATGTTCTTTTTTACATATTTTATTGCTTCTATATGTGATGGTATTGGAAATGTGCTCGCGATGAATAAATCTTCTTTCCATCCACTTATTAGTTCGTCTGTTCCTTCAAATGCTATTACTTTTAGTTTTTTGGATATATTGAATGTTATTACTCCAAATTGCATTTCTTTATTGCTTAAGTATTCATAGTTTGATAATATTACGTTTCCATATCTTTTGGTATATATTACTAGTTCTAATAGTTTGTATGCTCGCTTTTGCGCGATTCCTGTATGTGCAACTTTTTTGTATGAGTTCGTTTTTAGATAATACTTTCCTATTTCTTTTATGGTATGCGTGTTTTCTTTTACTTTTGTTTTTCCATAGTCTAGGTATGTCAATAAACTAAATACTAAATTGTCTAAGTCGTTAAATTCTAGTTCTTCGTATGTGTATTTTCCATATTTTTTTACGTAATCATATATATTTGTCATTTTTGTTTCTCTTTTCTTTTTACTAATAAATTTGGATATGCAGTTTTTATATGTCTATATAGTATGTTATTGTTGTTTAACCATTCTTTAATTTTTTCTTTGATTTTTTCTGTGTTATCTGTCTGTTGCTTCTTTATTTCACTTTTGATTTTGCTCATTATTTTGAATGATACGATATTGTCTATAATGTACAGTATTAGTAATATTATCGCTAAGTTTACGCTGATGGTTGAATCTAGTTTGTCAACTATTTTTATTACTATTGGATGTATTATGTATATTATGGTTGTTCCTAGTATTCCAAATGGAACCATTGTTTCTAGGCATATTCTTCCATTTATGTTATATTTTCTTTTTGAGTAGTCCCACCATCTTGCTTTGAAGAGTTTTTCCATAATGTATGATGTAAAGTATTCTAATATTGAACATATTAGTATCGATTTTAAAAATACTGATAGTATGTCTTTTGTGTTTCTTCCGATTAGTATTATTATTCCTAGTACTCCATATCCATATATTGGACATATTGGTCCGATTAGAAATCCTCGGTTTATAAACTTCTTCTTTTCAAATATTTTACATGTTACTTCCATTATCCATCCCGCGAATGAATAGATTATGAAGTATAAAAAATATTTTGTTATTACTTCCATCTTTTACCTTTCTATAGCCTTTTATGGCTTCTATTTCTTTTTGATACTTTATTTTGTTGCATTTGTAGAAAAATAAATACCACTTTATTTAATATATATATTATATCAAAAAGTACAAAAATACAATAGGTTTTCAAGTTTTGTTTCTTTTTTATTTAGATATATGAATTAATCTCAAATTATAGATTTTATGATAATTTTGTAATATAATATCAACTATTAATTTAAGAAGGTGACTATGTTAATGAGTATATTTGATAAATTTAGAAGTCTTTTAAAAAAAGAGGTATCATCACATGAAATTATTTCTTTTAATCAATTAGTTTCTATTCCATCAAGAGAGTATTTTAGAGAAAATAAAGAAATTCTTATTCAGATTGATACTTTTAAGGATGAATATAAAAAGTTGTTATCTCAGTTTAAGTATTTGACAAGTTTTGATTTTAATTCTAAGATTCTAACTAATAATATTAATACAAATACCGAGTTACTTTTAAATATTTTTATGACTTTTGATGAAGTAAAGCATTATACTGTTAATGATAAAATTAAATATTTGATTAATATTAAAAAACTTGATTTGTATGGAAATGCAATTTCTAATTTAGAAATTGAGGTAATTGCTAGGCTTATTGCTTTGAATGAGTTATTTAATGAAAGAATGACGTTTATTTCCCACAACAAAAGGAATGCTTTAGTAAATGAAATGAATAATTTGTCTGGTACTATGCTTCTTATTTCAAACAAGAAATTAGCTATCGAATTGGAGAAAAAACGCTACTTAGAGACTGCTTTTTATATGGTGAAAAAGATTGTTAAGTTTGATGAGGAAAAAGAGTTAGTTTCTAAAAAGAGAACTTTTCTTCTTAATTTGGTAAGAATTTTATTTCCTGAAAGTAATTTTCAAATTCGTGAGAATAGTGAACATATTTTTATCGATATGGCTTACTTAGAAATGATGATTGAGACATACGTTTTTAATCATAAAAATGAAGCAGATATTTTGAAAAGACAACTAAATGTTATCAGCGATAGCGAAATGTCTTATAAGGATAAAGACAAAATTCTTTCTTCATTAAGATTGTTAGAATATAAGTTTCTTGCTTTTTATATGTATGGTAGAGAATATATTGCAATTGAAGATTTGATGCAACTATATTTAATAAAGTTTAATGTTCTTGTATTGTGTGAAAATGGTATTTGTGAAACTTTTGTTGATGCTAATACTAATGATATTGAGTTTGATTGTTACAAAGGTATTGTTGAAAGAGAAATTGAATGTTTTATTAAGGGTCAAGATGAAATAATTGATCCTAAAATCATTAAAGTGATTATAAATATTTTAAAAAATGGAGAGCAAACTTTGGATGCTGAAAAAATATTAAATAGTAAATATTTATTGAATGTTTTATTGTCTATGAGTCAAAAAAAGGATTTGATTAATTTATTAAAAAACTTTAAAGTCAAGAAAGAAAAAAATGACTATTTTGATTTTTGTGAGGAAATATTTGAGTGGGAAGAGGAAATACCTTTAGAGACAATTTATCGATTGATGTTATCTCAAAATATTGGTTATGATGCAGAACTATATAAATGTCTACAGTCTGATATTTATCCAAATAAAGATTATTATTTTTTACCAGTTGGTTTAAAGGGTATTAACTATTGTACAGAAATTGCAGTGGAACAACATGTATTACATACAGCAGCATTTTTAGTTATTCAAAAAATGAGAAAATTAGTTGATAGTAAATATGTTGTTTGTCCTTCTACTCTAGTTTATATAAAAAATGGGGCTGACTTTTTTAAAAATACTAATATTAAAATATTATTTTATGAAGGTTTAGAAATTAGTCCTCATGATATTAAAGATATAAATGTAATTGAAAGAGATAAAAACAAAATAACTATTTATAACCACGAAACTAATGAATTAGTAACGTCTGATTTAAACTGTTATATTAATGGAAAATGGGAAGCATTTTGCGCTGCTGGGTTATTTACACATATTCTAAATCGAAACTTTTTCATTGAAGAATATAATGCTGATTCACCATTTGATTTATCATTATATAAAGGTAAAAATGCTATCAAAGCAAGAAGAAATAATGAAACGAAGATTTTTTCTCGTGCTTATGTTGATATTTCTACAAAGTTTGGAGATTTTTGTTTACACATAGAAGAAAAAACAAAAAATCAATATGGCTCATATATTTTATTATCATTATACCATGGCCATCATGACGTGATTATTGATGATTTATATAATGATTTTAATTGGCCTAAATACGGTATTTTTAGAACAAAATATATGAAAAAAAATGATTTTTATCAGTGGATGTTAGGATATGTTGATACTGTATGGAGTCATCCTTTTAGAAATATTTGGTCTTATGGTGGAACAAAATCTAAAGATAATAAGTGTAAGGCACCAATTTATAGTTTTAGTGAATTTCAAGGGAATGGTAATAGAGGTACAATATTTATTGACGGTAGTTTGAAATTGAAAGATAATCTAGAGTATATTCCGGATATGTTTGACAATTTAAAGGTTAATGAATATGAGAATAGTTTGTATAATTCTAAAGCCTATTTTGGTACACCATCCAAACATATTGCAGTTTTAAAATATTTAGATAGTAATTTTATTGAAATAATTTATAAGCAAAAAAATAAACAGTTAGGTATTTTCGAAGAAAAATCATCTATAAATATAGAATCATTATCAAATGAGGAGTTTACATATGATGATTTTGAAAAAATAATATGTGCCTTAGATACAATGCCTATTGATAGTTGTTTAAAAAAATTTGTAATATGTGAATTACAAACATATATTTCTATTCATTATTCTAAAAATAGTAATTTTTTTATTAGAAATGGCTCGAATGTTGAAGAATTTCCTATTAAACTTGCAGATTTTTTAAAACAGGAGAATTTTGCTACATTATTAGATTTGCTAAATTCTACTGATGCTAATGAATTTGTTGAAATTCTAATTGAAGATATTACTAACTTTTTTCATATTAGCATCAATGATTTATTAGGAAATCCTCCAATAGAGAAAAATAAAGGACAAAAAATGGCCGAGACTATGAAAAGAATACTTTTGAGTAAAAAGCATGATTGTTAAGATATAACTTTAAAGAATTTATTTACTCTATTGTAAATTTGTTAAAACTTATTTTACTCTAGGAACATGCTAGTCTATTCGTTATTTAAAGGGGCTGTAATGAAATAACTTCATTACAGCCCCTAAATTTTACTTGGTTGCCCTACTAGGTTGTAAAATCAATCTATTAAGTTTCCTAAACAACAATATTTACAGTAAATATTGTATATCATTCCACACCAAAACACAACAAAATTTTATAAAAATGTGTTTGGAGTGTGTTTGAAAATGACTTGTAAATACTATAAAATAAGAAAGAAAAATAATAAAAAAGAAAAGAGAATTTATTACTACTGTAGTTATCAAAGAAAAGAAATAAATTATATTATCTGTAAGGGATGTCCTTATAAAGAATATAAATCAAATAATAATCAAATAAAGAAACGTACATATAAACTTACTAAGGCTGAAAAGAATAGATTTAGTATACTTTATAATCAATTGGATAAATGCTGTATATGTGGTAATCCTAGTGTAGAATTGAATGAAGTATATGAAGGTGCATATAGACAGTTATCTATTGAATACGGAATGGTAATACCTTTATGTAATTTGCATCACAAGCAATTTCATAATAATAGACTATTTGCGCTATACTATAAAGCTTTATTTCAAAAAGAGTTTGAGAAAACTAACTCTCATGAAGAATTTATAAAGATATTTAAAAAGAACTATATTTATCTTTATGAAAAAGAAAGAATGAGGGGAGGTTAAGGAATGAAAGTTAAATATAGTTCAGATTTATTGTTAAAAGATTTGAGAAAAGAAGATTTAGATGACATCTTAAGCTTTTGTAGAAAATCTAATTTTAAATTACACTTTGGTAAAGATTATTTACATGTTAATACAGACAATACTATATACTTTATTGGTATTGTAAAATTTGATGATAAGCTTTATTATTCGATTAATCAGTTATCACAATATGAAGATTTAACAATAAAAGATTTATTGTCTAAAATCAAATCTATTGACAAATCTACAATTTTGCTTTAGAATATATTCTACAAATTTTTAAAATTTGTAGCTATAGAAAGACACAAAAAAACAAGGCAAGCGTGCACTTAGAGCATACTTACCTCTTTTTTTATATTTTTTTGATTTGTTCAAGTGTTGCCCATCCCATTGGTGTTGCACCTCGTTCATCAGTACGTCTTAAATGAATTGGTCTAGGACGTCCATCATTTTGGATATTTGTTATAATTAAATAATTACTTATATCTTCTGGATGAATATCTCCATCATAAACCGCTGTATGATTACCTCCACCATATGAATCAGATGTAATGTATCCATTAAGTACTAAAACTTTATCTCCTATATTGAATGTGTCAGTAGTTGTGCATTCTTCATCTTTTGAAATTTCATTTTGCACAATATCTTCGTTTTTTTGTGCATTTTCAAATTCTCCTGGTAAATAAATAAAGCCATCGAATTGATAGCTTGATTTCTCATACCTATTGTTATGTTCAGTTAAATAAAACTCTTTACCCTGATAAGCACTTTGCGATACTACTATGCTTCCATCTTCTTTTAATTCCTCTACCACTCCTACATGTCCTGCTCCATCAGATGGATTATGATATCGTCCTTTCTTCCAAACAATGACAGCTCCTAATCTAGGTGTTTGTCCTTTTTCGTATGTTTTCTCATCTACATACCAATTTTCAGCATTACTTGTTTGTAATTTTGGTGTACCTTCTATTCCTAATTGTTCTAGTAATTCATAAAATCTCCCCCAAGCATATGTAGTACAATTTGGCATTCCAAAACCACTCTTATAAAATATATTATTACTATAATAGTGCTTATCATCTTTTGATGGTGCACTTTCTCTCTTATTAAATATCATTATTCTTCACTCTCCTTATAATTCTATTTTTTCTATTTCTGCTCTTACTTCTAAATCATATAAATATTGTCCCATCATAGATTTTTGATGTTTCAATAATTCGACTGGACAACTAAGTTCAAATTCTAAAGTATCAGCATCATATTTTTTTACTAAATCATGTAACTTATCATATCTTATTTTAGTTTGATAATATTCAGCCTTAAACCTTTCTTTGTAATCTTCACTTGTCATCATTTCTGTTGTATCTTTTAAATCATTCATCTTTCTTTTCCTCACTTTCTTTTTTTGTAAAATAAAAAGTCAATATCATTGTTACTAGTGGTATTAACTCATTAGCATTTATTTTGTTTTGGAAGAAACCTATAACCAAGGCTACTACCATCAATATTGTAATGATAGACTTTAAATCTATCAAATTAGCAAATTTCTTTTTAATCATATCTTACCTTCTTTCTTTAACTTTTCTACTTTATGATCTATATAACTATTTCCACCAAGATCATGATATCTTTTATAAGTTTCATAAAATCTTTCCCATTCTATTTCATCTATAGCACTTTCTTGTTCAACATCAGATAGAAACCTAACTAAAAAATTCTTATCTGATGTTAGTTCTAAATCATTAATTCTACTTTTTAAAGGTTCTATTTCATCTTTTAGTGCTCTTTTCAACCATTTTTTAATTCGTACACATAAATATTCTATTGAACCAATTAAAGCAGTTAAAAAAGCAAGTATGGTTGCTACTTGCCCTATCGTTATGTTTTCCATTTTTTCTCCTTTCTTTAGCCACATATTAAGCAGTTCTTAACCAAATATAACAAGTAAAATATGGTTGGAGGTTATTATGTGGTTTATCTCCACCTGTTGCTTCGGTTGGAAGATTGTTTGTACCGTTGTTTTTTGAATAGTTTTTTGCTTCTATATTACCAGTAGTCCAACCTGCTTTACTTCCATGAGTGTGTTTTGGCATTTCATTAATAGTTAATTTATGTGTCTTTTCACCGCCTATCTTCTTTACTGTATTAAAATCAGTATCACTAGTATCCACTCCAACCAAAGTACGACCTTTGGCTATTTGTTCCCATGTACCTCCGAAATAACTTGATGGATTAGTATTATTTACACTTAAATAGATGCTACCTACTGGCCACCATGGTTGACTTACACTTGCTATATTTCCATTTACATCTTTATGTTTTCTTACTTTCATTTTTCTTTTTATTTAAGCTGTTCTTTTCCACATATATACCGTGATATAGGGTTGTAGATTCCCTGCTGTTCCTGTTCCAGTTTCAATGGCTAAATCTGTCCCTGAATATTCTCTTGATTGACTATCATATGTGTAAGTAAATCTTGATGTTGTCTTATTACCACCTTGAATATTTATAGGGTGATTGTGCTTTTGCAAAAATTTACTTCCACCTATTTTTTCAACTTTATTAAATTCAGTTTGAGATGTATCTACGCCTACAAGACATCTACCTGTTCCAAAAGAAACCCAAGTTCCACCGAAGTACTTACTTGGATTTTCGTTCTTAACGGTTATGAAAATAGAACCTACTGGCCAAAATGGCGAAGGGTAGAATATTTGCCCTAACGCATTTTTAAGTCTACCATTAGTCACTTAAATCACCTAGCTTAAATATACCTCCTTTTTTGAGGTACTTCCATTTTTTTGAATAGTTTGTAACCCCCCTGAGGTTCATATTTTGTGTTTTTTATCATATTATTGTTCCTTTCTCAATTCCACTCGTCTACTAATTCGAAACCTAAGACTTCATTTCCATTCACAAAACATTTCTTTTGATTACTACTTATCATAAATATTGCCTGTCCTATATCAACATTCAATTTTGATGTGTTTTCTGATAAGTTATCTACTACTTTAACTTCAAACTCAAACGCTTTAGTATTATCTAGTGAAAGAATAACATCTTTACATTCAAACTTATTATCAGTGATTGTCCCTTCTAAATCGGTCCATGTATTCCACGTTCCATTATGTTCTCTATATCTATATTGCAAAGAAGTGATAGCATTCTTTTCTACATTATCTACTACCAATTTACTAAAACTACCTTTTACGCTAAGTGTTGTTTGATTTTCAAAGTTATTTAATCTGTTAACCGTAGCGTTAATGATTGGTTTTTCATACTCATAAACGAATATGTCTTTATTTACTGCTACTGAATTGTTACGGCTATCATATGCTCTCACAGTAAGTCTTTTTGTTCCAGATGTTTTTAATGTACCTATTAATTGAACTATGTCACTAGTTGAATAATTTATGCTTTTGTTTATATTGTCAACGGTAACTACATAATTCTTTGCTGTTGCTTTTTTCTTAGTTGTCATTTTGTTAGTTGCTAATATAGTTATTTGTAAGTTAGACAAACCTTTAACTAATAATTGGTCACTACCCAATAGATTAGTAACTTTTGAATTAGTATCTTTATATGTAAACGTTGTGAATGTTGGATTGCCATTAACTATGGTCATAGTTCTATCTAAATATGATGCTGATAATTCAGTGCTACCACTCATACAACAAATAGTGAATCTTACCGCCAAACTATTAGAAGTTGTACATAATGCCCTTAATTTATCACGTTCTGCCTCAGTTAGCGAGAATGTACAACTCGTTGCTGTCTTATCTAGTGTTCTTGTTATTAAAGAACTATTACCTCCAGCTTCAATCTTAGCTTTTAATGTAAAATATTTGCTTGGATTTGCAAAAGTAATTTTAGGATTTTGTTCATCATTAAAATTTGATGCAGTTGACATTACACAATACCTTGGTATATCAACAAGTTTCATACTTCCACTCGCACTAGCATATGTAGGATTTACATCATTATTTAGCGTTGCACTAATTGTTACCGTTTTACTTCCATTTGCATCATGTGGCACATCGAATGTAACACTACCTATACTTACATAATCGTTAGCTGCCACATTGACTGTTGTATTTGGTAAATAACTTATAGTTTTATTTTTACATCCAGTTACACTTACTTCACATGTAGCCTCTGGTCTAGTCATGTATGAACCACTAGAACCACGACCAATGTATGCAGTTACTGTAACTGGAGATGTATTTTTTTCTATATTTTCTTTACCTTCTGAGACTTCTAATTTAAAAGTCCAAGAAGAATGGTTAGTTGTTCCGTTTATTCTCATTTATTGCCACCTCCAGTACTTGGCACAAATGCCCATCCTTGCAACTCTCCCTCAGTTATTGGTACTATCTTTATTGGTAGCATTTTAACTTCGTCCTCAGCCTCTAATTTTTTTACTATGGTTGTATCTTTATTTAAAGTGAATACTTTTGTAATGATTCCGTTAATATTTGAATATCCAGCAAACTCAAGAGGCGACATTATAGTGTAATCTCCTTGATAAATTGAAGATTTCACAAGCACGCCATCTAAATTGATGTTGACTTGTGTATTCATTATTTCTCCACTTGCTTGTGACCAAGTTATAGCATACTCCCCTATTGAAAACATATTATCTGTAAAAGTAGCATTACTATCTTCTGAGCCATAAAACTCAATGTCATAATAGTTGTCTGTAGGTAATAATGCTGTTATTTCGTAACTTCCATAAAAACTATCTTCTCCTATTGGTAGTTCTATTTTGTATTCTTCGTTTGTGTTGTATATTTTCACGTAACAAGTGCCTGTTACATCTTTTTTTATTTTTGTACTGAAAGAATAATAAACTTTATCAACTTCATGTTCAGAGTCTGCTTTTACATAAACTCTTTGTTTTACTGTTTTTCCTTTTAAAGTAAAAGAGTGCCCACTTACGCACCCTGCAGTTATACTTTCAGTGTTACTAGAGATACTCAACTCGCCTTCTTCACTTACTTCCCAATCTGATGGTACACCATCATTGTAAGCAAACATAACTGAGTTTTTTAATAAGTTATTAGTACCTGTTTTTTTGACAGATAACATAAACTCGTTAAAGTCTTGATAATATTTAGTCAACCTCTCTTCTTCTTCGTCTGTTTTTGTTATTAAATCTTCAATAACTCCTCCGTTTTTATCTGCTTTCCTTTCAACTCTTATCAAATCATTTTTTATTGATGTTGCATATTTGAATTCAGTAGATGTTTCTTTCAATTTTTCTGCTGATAATTCTATATAATAATTATCTGAATTAGTAACATCTCCCGCTAAATAAATTATTTTCTTTTTCATTATAGGAGCAATGAGTTCATTCCCCCAAATATCCATATATTTAATCTTATCTCCTAATTTAATGGATAACTTGTTATCAATCCTATAAGATTTTAAATTATATACTAAATATTGCATTCCAACAATTCTATTATAAATAGGTATAATATTTTGATATCTCATGTCTTCTTGATTAGAAGTATCTTGTGAATCTAAAATATAATTGTTATCAATTCTAAATTCTACTGGATTAGACGGTTTTTCTAATGGGTAATAAACATTATCTTCTGTACTACCCCTACCCAAAACTATTGTATTGATAGTGGCACTCATTTCTTTTTCAGTTGTAAGTTCTGACCAGTCTTTTACTTCATGTATTATGTCAGTAAACCATTTAAAGTAAAATATATCATTCTCATCTGTTTCCACCCAACTGGCACTTGCCTGTGCTATTATTTGTATAACATTTCTATTACTTGCACCTTCTTCAACATAAGGTTGCTCAAATAATTGTAAATCACTATTAGGAAAGTCACTGTTATCATACTCAACTTCACAATCTTCAAATATAGAATTTCTCCATTCTTTTAGACTACATGGAAAAGTATGTTTATTTTTGTCGTATAGTTTGTCTAACTTATATTTTATATCGTAACATTCAAGTTTTATATTAACTTTTTCTTGTACAGGTTTAACATCATATATATAAAAAGAACCATGAATAGTTTTTATCCAGGTTCCTTTTAAAGAACTGTAATTATTGCTTTCATTTATAAGTTGTATAGTTGCTGTTCCAAGTTCACAAGTTCCAACTATATTACCATCACTTACAGCAGTCGTCTCGTATTCAAATGTTTGTAAAAATTTATTATCAAATCCCTCTATCATCCATTAACATCTCCATATCCTGCGAACTCAATAGTAAATGACTCATATATAATATTATTTGTATTATTATCTTCTGGATATCTATATACTGCTGGATTAGGCTTTTGTGCATAAAATTCTCTAGTAATAAATTTATTTAGATATTTTTCAAAATAGTAAACATTTACTTTTACCAATCTTAATAACCTAAATAACGGCCATAATTCTTCTTGAGTATGCCTATCCATTATGTCTAGAGTAGCGGCTGGTATTTCTCCAGCACGTACTCTAGTTAAATATGCTGTAGTGCTTCCACGTTCTGCTGTCTTTTCCATATCGTTTAGAGTTGGACCTTGCACCCCTTCTGGTAGCCACTCATATGGCATTTCAAAAGCAGGAATAACTCCTGCTGGATCACTTATTTTTATTCTATCCATAACTTCCTCCTAACTTACAAAAAGTGGTTTCCCTAATTCTTGTTCAGTAAGTCTTATTGCTTCATAGCAAACTTGTTTAAAGTTTCTATTTCCAAATTGAGCTACAATAGTGAAGTTTTTAAATACAATTTCTCTCACTTCATTTGTAAGTGCTCCAAGTTTATCAAAAAATTCACTTAACACTTCTCTATTAGCTTGTTTTATTGTTTCTAACGGTGCTTCTATGTTAGTCCCATGTTTTTGGTCTCCAAGAATAGCAGCAAATTTCTGTCTAGGCGGTATAACTGCACCTTTTGCAAGTTCAGGTATTTGTGGTACTGGTGCTCGCCATGACAGGAAATCAAATGGTGTTATTCCCAAGAAACTAACGTTTTGAATTTTATCTAATACTTTGTTGATACCGTTAAATGGTAACGCAACCACTTTATTGATACCTCGTATAATTGCGTTTACTACTGCTTTAAACGCGTTTACTATTCCATCTTTAATTCCATCAAATATTTTTCCACCAACAGAAAATACTTTTTTCACACCTTCCCACGCATTACTAAATATATTTTTAAAGAAATTTGCAACTGTAGAGAACACATTTTTTATTCCTTGCCAAGCACTTTTTGCACCATTTACAATAGTGTCCCAGATACTCTTAAATAAATTTTTCAATGGTTCAATTACATTTTCACTAAACCATGAGCCTATTGCACTAAAAACATTACAAATTCCATCAAATATATTTTTAAATAGATTTACAACAAACTCTAATAATGATTTTATACCATCTATCAAACCATTCATTATATTTATTCCGACATCTTTAAATGCAGTTGATGGACTATGTATGCCAAAAAACTCAAGTATTTTATTGAATAATTCTTTAAATAAGCCAACTACAAAATCGATTAAGGCTATTATACCTTCTCCTAGGCCAATTATTATATCAGTTCCTAATTGGTACCAATCTATATTTGCAATGAAATTCCAAATAGCATCTACTATTTTTTTTCCAAGTTCTCCCCAATCAGTATTTTTTAATATTTCAATTATAGTAGTCATCCAACTATGCAATGTTTCAGATAATTTTCTTCCTACTGCTGACCAGTCAATATTAAGAAGCATAGTTACAAATCCTTTAACAGTGTTCCATAATGTCGTTATTATTGAGCTTCCTATGCCACCCCAATCTATACTAGTTATAGCATCAGATAGTTTTTTACCAATTTCACTCCATTTTATTTGAGAAATATAATCGGCCGCTTTAAATATAGCATTTCTTATACCTACACTCAAATTTCCTAACGCTGTGCCCCAATCAATAGCCAACAATAATTCTTGAAATCCAAGTACCGCTTCCCCAAACACAGAAACTAAACCAACTAATATACCACTCCAATCAATATTAGTTATGAAGTCACTTATACCAGTGCCTATTCCTGACCAATTGATTGATTTTATTTTTTCTGTTATCCAATTTAATCCATCAACGAAACCTTGACTTATATATCTCGCTAATCCGCCCCAGTCACCATTTGATATTAATTCTTTTAATTTATTTAATGTGTCCATCAACAAGCCGTTAGTATTATTAATCCCACTAAAATCTGGAGTATTTCCAGTTCCACCTCCACTGCTTTTAGAGTCACTCCCTATGACATCTAATTTATCTATCTTACTTAATGATCCACTCGCTTCATCTCCACTTTTTGCTGTATCACTTAAAGCACTTGATAATTTCTTTGCATCACTTGTGGCACTTTTTATATCAGTACCGAAAATACTGGATATAAAGTTTGCAAACGTTGCTGTAAGTTGACTTAACGCATTCATTAGAGTATTTATCATAGGAAGTATAGCGTTATATATTGGAGCAAATGCAGTTAATAAATTTCCTTTTATTTGTGATAAACTTGTAGAAAAAGCATCATTAGTATTTAACATTGATAAAAGCCCATTTCTAAGTTTAGTTAGACTATTCCTTATTAAACTAAATATCATTGCTGTACCTATCAATCTTGTCATTTTATTTTTAAATTTATCTAGCTTATTTCCTATATCTCCTATTTGCTTAGATATTCCTCCTGACATAGACTTTGAAAGTTTTTTACCAAAATTAAAGGCTCCTTTACTAGCTGTTTTAAAACCATCATTAACTTTTCCTATTCCATCTCTTAAAGGTTCTGTTTTATCTGAACTAACTGAAGTTTCAATGGCTCTTTTAAACTCATTAGCTTTAGTTTTAGTTTCAGAAAGACTTTCCTTCATCAATTGTAATTTAGTTTTTGTGTCCTCGATATTTTTTGACAATTTAGGATCAGTTTGATTTAATTCTTCAAATTGACGTTTTAATTCTGATATCCGTTCTTTTGTTTGAACTATTTCAGATGATATAGAAGTTTTTTCTTTCGATACATTACTATGAATTTTTTCATCTTCTGGAGTAAATTTTTTGTATTGTATGGTATTTCCATATATGTCTTTACTCTCGGTTAATATACCGCGTCCATTCACTTCTTGTAATGTTTTTTCAGTTTCAGCTAACTTCTCGTTTAATTTTATAATATTTTCTTCTGCTTGTTTTATACTGTTGGATGTTTGCTCTAAAAAAGGATTTTTTGCTTGTTCTTGCAACTCAGTTAATTTTTCTTTTACTTTACTTATCGCTAATTCTTCTTTTTTAATACTAGTTACTTTCTTGTTGTATTGATCAATTAGCTTTTTTGTATCTTCGCTCATCCTTTTAAAGTCTTTTTGTATTTTCTCATAGTTCATTTTAGTATCAACGACTACAGCACCTTTTTTCTCCAGTAAAACACCTCCTTATTTTTTAGTTTTATGAAATTCTTCAAAGAACTCTCTTCTGGCCTTAGATTCTACTTTTTTAGCAGGTTCTAATTCTACGATATCTTTTATTTTTTTATAATTTTTCTTTTCTTCTTCAGTAAGTTTTCCTTCTTGTTTTCTTGTACGATAATACATTAGTTCTCCAAACATACAATCTGTACTCATATCCATAAACAAAGACATAAACTTCCACCAATGCAGCGTTTCTTTTTCTTCTATGTCTATATGATGTGTTTGATTTATTCCAGTAAAAATATAATTACCATCTTTACTAAATGAATAAACTCTAGGTTTTTTGATTTTAGTATCTTGTTTTGATTCTTCGCCACAATTAAGAAATTTAATCCCTTTCATCACAGCTTCTTCTAAATCTTCTCCAGGTATTTCTTCTTTATAAAGTGACTTAATTAAAACATACAGTTGCTCTTCATATAGCAAGTCTTCATCTTCAAACGCTAATATAATATTTAAATTAGTTCTATAATCATAATTAATATCGTATATCTTCCCATTAACTTTGATTTTAGTTGGTAACTTTTGCGTAAGAATGTTCATTAATCCATCACATCATTGTTTGCACTCGGTATGTATTTGCTTACCTTAGCTTGCTTATATTGTTTTATATAAGGCAAAACAAATTCTATTAGTGGCATAAGGCTTTCTAAATCATTCGTACCTTGCGTAAAGCATAGTATAGTTTCTTCTCCAAATATTTCACTCAATTCATTGATTATCTTTTCAATAACACTATTTTCAATGTTAGTCGCTTCATTCCAATTGTTACAAACTTCTGAGAACTTTTCAAAATCTTCCAAAGTTTCTAATTCTCCCTCTGGTACTTCTTCAATTTTAATATTATTTATTTTTCTTACAGCTTCTTGTATGTCTTTTAATATTATTGATAACTTACTCATTATTCTTGAGTCTTTTGGATTGAATTTTATCTCTCCTAATACATTACCTTCCATGTCTTCTATATTTTCTCTTACAAAATTATTTTTGACTTTTAAAGCCATTTATATCATCTCCTTCATAAAATTTAAAAATAAGGAGGGGTTAGTCCCCCTCATAAATTACGCTTCTGTTATTTTTGTAAATGCTTTTGTAGTAGGATTAAATGTACCATGTTCTTTGTTGCCTTTCCAATTAAGTGTTATAGGACTTTGTAAGTTAGAAGTATCTCCACCCCATGACTTTAAATCTACTACAGCACTTTCAGTAAATGCTCCATAACTTCCGTCAGTTTGTTTATCAGCTAAAGTTACTTCCATACATTGTAGTGTTGCCTTATCACCTACTAAATCATATTTAAACATGTTATACAGTATAGTTGATAAAACATCATTACCTCTTACTACAACAGGATCTATTTCAGTTGTTTGAGCGCCTTTAGAATGTTTAATACTAGTTTTACCTAGTACATTATTCTTTGATTCTACTTCATTATTTAATTCACGTGTTAACTCATCATTATCTTCTCCAAATGGTACCCATTCAGGTGTAGTTCCATATACTATACCATTTTCATCAACTGATGTGATGTTTGCATTAAAGAATGTTATATGCTCCTCTCTTGCAAATTCCTTATTTCCTGTTAATTTTTTTAATGTTCCTGTTTCTGCCATATACTTTCTTCCTCCTTTTCATATAGCAATGTACAACTCATTTGATATCTAGCAACAGTATTATCTTTGGTAGTTCCATACAAATATCCTGGAGCAGTAGTTTTTATTTCAATTGCTCTTTCTCCATCATTTAATTCTGGAAGAATACCTTTTTTAGAATTTTGATATAACCATTCCTCTATTTTTTCAAATAAGTGCAAATTTTTAATATTTTGAGTATCTACAAGTGGGTTAAAAAAAGAACGACTTGCAATTATAAATTGACATTGTCGTTTCGTTTTTGTACCTAAAACATTCTTTTTTAATATCGTAGGTGCTTCCACTTTTTCTATTGACCAATACTCGTGGTCATTATTTTCACCAGTATTTAAATAATCAACATTTATTTTTGTTAACTCATTTAAATATGGACACTTTTTAAAATATTCTTTAATACATTCAATTATCGCTTTATTTTCCATTTATTATATTTTCAACTCCTTTGACTAATTCATCCATTTCAGTATTTATCATTCTATCGAACCATTTTGAACCTCTTAAGCCACCACTGTGGTATACCAAATCACGTCCTTTAGGATCCATAATTTTTTGTGTGTTAGGTCTACTCCAAAATCCATAATTAGGGCTAAAGAATGCTCCTTTTAACGTAATTGGATCTACCATAAGTTTTCCCTCATACAAATAATTTGCATCAGGTGTATTCCATATCACTTCTCCACTACCTGGTTTATTAGCATGTGGGGTATGAACATGTTTACCTGGCAAATAAGGTTCAGAATGATACAGTACAAAACTATCAATATATTTTTGTACTTTACCTTCTTCATTAAGTCCTACTGATTTCATTAGATCTTTTACTGAAGGTAAATTTAAATGTGCCTTGATATTCAATCTGTTACCTCTATGCTTTGCAATTCTTCGCTACCATAATTATTAATGCTAATAGTCTTAATTAGAAAATAATCAGTATTAGTTCTTTGTATATCAGATAAATCTTCTATATCATCAAACTCACCAATCACAACAACATCATTATTTTTCAATGTATAATTGTCACTTTTATCTTTTAATACTTTATAGCTATCAACATCAAGATAATCTTTCATTGCTATATCAGAAAAGATAACATCATGAACAGACATATATTTTTCTCCTTTACCTTCTGGAGATATTACTTTCTTAGTTGTTGCAAATACATCAGTTACAACCTTTCTATAATAAGCATCATTAACTAGATTAAAAATAGTTATTGTATGTGGAAACATATTATATCCCCCTATACATTAAACCTGTATGCACTAAATGTCCATAACAAATTCTATAACATTCTTTATCTAGTTCTTGGCTACTTAATATTTTGCTAGATTGTAAATTAGATTTATTCACATATGTTTTTGAATGTGGTCCAACAGTTTCACTTGCTACTTCATTATCATCAATAAGTTTAGTTTTAAGCTTTTCCTGTTCCACTAATAAATCAATAATTTCACAAACAGTATTTCTAATATTATCGTCTAATTTCGTTCCATCAATTTTATTAGATGTATAATAATTAATCTTACTACTTGCATTTAAAGAATATTTTTTAAATGAAGACTCAGGTATGCTAGAGTCTTCATTATTTTTTTTATAATAGTTATAATCAACTAATTCAGTTAGCATACCTCATCATCTCCTATTCATTTTTGTTTTTTGATTTTTTATCGTCCTCAGGAGTTTCTTTTTCTCCTTTAGTACCGTTATTTTCTAACTCTTCAATTTTAGATTTTAGTTTATCTCTTTCGCTTGTTACAGCCGCAAGATTATTTTCTAACTCTTCAATTTTAGATTTTAGTTCTTTTAATTCTTTATTATTAGTTTTAGAAGCAACTTTATTTGTTGCTCCCATTCCT
This sequence comes from uncultured Bacilli bacterium, assembly GCA_910586295.1. Taxonomy (GTDB): domain Bacteria; phylum Bacillota_I; class Bacilli_A; order RF39; family UBA660; genus MGBC139354. Next base: position 21,880 of record CAJUGE010000103.1, read on the forward strand.
ATAAATGTACTCATTATTTATTCCTCCTCATTTTACTCAGCAGTTTTATATGAACAATAAACACCAGCTAATTTATTTTCATAAACATGTCCATATAAATTGTTGTTACGATATTTAAACACATTATCATCGCCATCTTGGTCTTCATCTGGTGTAAAGTATTTAATGAATTGTTCCATATGAACAACTGCAGCACTTCTTTCAACACATAAGAAGTTAATTTCATTACCATCTGCAGCTTTAGCATAACCAAATTCAGTTTTACCATCTTTTAACTCAATTTTAGTATACATTCTGCTTTGTGGCATTTCGATAATTTGAGAGAATTTACTTAGTACGTCTTTAGATTTATAACTATCTAAATCGTCAATCAATCCTTTGTTTGTAGGAGTAATAAATAAAATTCTATTCTCTTTATCTACTTCATCTTCGTCCATTTTATTAGTACATGCTCTTAATGCTGCTATAACATTTTCGCCAGTTTCTAAAGTTTCAGCTTTTGTGCTTATACCAGTAGTACCAGCTATTTTTGCTATACGTGCAGCATCTGTTTCTGGTACTACTTTAGTTCTAATAAATTCACTTGATAATTTAGCAAATGGAAGTTTTAAAGCTTCAACATTATCCAATCTATCAATACGTAAATCTTGTGACCTTTCTTTATCATATCTAATAGTTTCCCATCTAAATGTTGTAGAACCTTTAGTGTATCCTGATTTTCTATCAAAATCTCCTAAAGCATCCATATCTAGTTTTGCGACTTTTATTTCACCGTTGTCGCCACGTTTAATTGTAGCCTCATCTCCCTCTAATACAGCAGTTTTTGAAGCTTGCTTGTACACCTTATCTAATAATGGTAAATAAACTGTACTTAATTCAATATTATTCATAAATTATTTTTCCTTCCTTTCTTCTTTAAGTCCCATGACTTTCATAACTTCGTCCATAGAACTGTTATTTGTTGGAGTTGATATTTCAGTTGTGAATTTTGGATTCGCAACTTCGCTTTGGAATGCTCCAACGTCATTCTTTTTAAGTTCTTCAAGCCATTCATTAGCACCTTGGAATTTTCCAGTTTGCTCATCATACTTAAAGTCTTTCTCGTTAAATTGTGCTATTACTCCAGCTTTAGCTGATTCACTAGCAAACTTAACGTCATTAAAAAAAGCATTAGTTCTTTCATTCCTAATACTTTTCTTTTTCGCTTCTTCTTGAGACTCTACAAGTTTATTGTATTTATCTTCCCAGTCAGTAGCAGATTTCTTAATGCTTTCAATATCCATATCTTTGTATGATTGAATTTCTTTGTTAGCATCTTCAACTTGTGTTTTCAGTGTAGATATTTCTGTTTCTTTGTTATCAAATTTTTCTTTTGAAACATAATTACCTTCACTTAAATTCACTAATTTCATTGGTTTATCCTTATGTTCTTTGTTATAAGTGTCAACCTTTTCTTTGGCTTGTGAGTACAACTCCTCGCCTAGAATTTCTTTTAAAAATTCCATATCATCCTTTCTTACACTGATTTAATTTAAACTCCTGTTCACTCAGGCACTGTGCACCTTGAATTTATATCTCGACAAGGTAGAGAAATTTAAACATAATAAAAGCCGATATTTCTACCGACTTAAATAGTGCTACTTATAAGCACTAAAATAAGAGTAATTACTTACTCTCTATTTATTACTTATAAAATTAATTTTCATCTTCAGTAAAATCATCTATAAAAAATCCTTTTCCTATTACTCCATACCCTTTGTTAAATTCTTCTAAACTCATTCCAGATAATGTTAGAAAATGTTCTATTACTTTTTTATCCCATAAGTCACGTTCTAGTTTTCGTTCTTGATTCATTAATATGATTATGAAATCAATTAATTTTTTTGTTTTTAATAATTGCTCAATTAGTTCTTTATTCATCATTTATCACGCTCTCTATAAATTCAAATAACTTCATATCTTTTTCTTTAAGTAATTTTGGATTTTTATAATAATATTTAATACCTTCTGAAAAATATTCAAGTGCATTTTCAAAATTTAATTTACCATCTACAAAAGTATTATCTCTTATGTATATTCTAGTTTGATATTTACTTACAAAATTATCAAAACTTTTCAATGTGAAATAACTTCCAGTTGTATGATTTATTAATTCAAAATCTTCTATATTGTAATTTGAAAATTTATCTGTAAGTAGATTATTATATTTTTCTAATTCTTCTTCTGTAAAATTAAATTGTAATTTATGTCCTAATTCATGTATTAGATTATATTTATCTCCTTTAACACTTAAACATATTTTATCTTCATCTAAATCGAAATAACTATAATTTTGATTTATTTCTATTATTTTAACACCTTTTGTTCTTTCTTGAAATCTTTTTGAAGTTATTTCTTTAGCTTCTTTTATGACTTCCTTTAAATGATTGCTCTCTTGTGATGTTTTTTCCACATACTCTCTATTATAATCTCTAGTTAAATTATTTTCTTTTAACCATTTATTAAACTCTTCATTTGTTGAATGCAGTTTATTAGTAACCTTTGTATATTCTTCTTGATCTATATTTTTGGATGCTATTTTTCGTCTTTTTAATTCTCTTATTTTTCTTTCAAACGCTCTTTGTTTTTCTAATCGTTCATAAACTTCCTCGTTTTCCACTTCATCTATTCTATTAGGGATCTCTTCCCATTCCCATGTAGGTCTAAAATTATGATAACAGTTAATTCCTTTAAGCCCTAGCATCTCACCATACCCTGTTTTTTCATAGAAGTTATCATATTTATCGTTTGAACCATCAAGCATATATTTTTTACCTTGCCACTCAGCGTGTGCTTCATAATCATGTTCCATATATTTGGTTCTTACTCTAGCACCTAAGTGTTGGTCAACATACACTAAGTTAGTTCCCATTTCTTTAGCATGTTCTAATTCAGCATCCCCATTAAGTTTATTCATTCTTGTTACAACATCACGTCTAACCACTGCTTCTATTGAAATTGTCTTACCACTTTCATAAGTAGCTGCTTTAATACCTTCTTTTGCAAATTCTTTTATACCATCTCTTATTGACTCTGTATAAGTTTTTACTCCACTTGCTGTTTCAATGTAGGCTTTATTAAGTATCTTCATATAAGACTCTTTAGTATTTTCTATCGCTTTAGTATCAATTAGTTTAATTATGTTTTCAGTATCTTTTAATGCTTCATCTATTAAATTATTAATCGCTACACTTTTAAATAAATCTTTAGGATTTACATTTATCATACCTTGCTCATAATAAGAAGTTAAAGTATCTAAATCTTCAATGTGGGTACCACTCTTATTTGCTATATTTTTAAGTACTTTTTCTATTTGTTTCTTATTCTTTTTAATTACTCTTAAGTTATCCCTATCTAACGCACCCATATCAGCGAGTTTTTCCAAATACCAATCTAATGAACCCTGAACACTTTTATATGTTTCTAGCCTTACTAAAACATTTTTGATAAGGTTTAATTCTATCTCGTCATATATATCAATTAATGGCTTTAATAATTTATCAAACTGTATCTTATTCATTATTCCTCATCAGGTGAAGTTTCTTCTTGTTCTTCTTCTGTAAGTTTCCGATATTCTTTTTGTTTTTTGATAAACTCTATAGCATCTTGCTCTTTCATATTTCTAGTTTCCATAATGTATTGAACATCACTTGTAACTCCATTGTTTCTTTCTATTAACGATTGATTTCTTGCTGTATCTTTATCGACCAATATGCTATCATCCCACTCGTGTTCTACGGTGTAATTTGGACTTACTGGTATCCCATAAAGTTTACATAAGACATATATTCCGTAAACTAAATCATCGAACGCATGTTGTAGTGATTTTTGAATATTTGAAACTGTAATATAATAGCTTTGTTTTCTTTGTTTACTTTCTGTTGCAGTTTTTTCTACGACATCGGTTTTACAAAGTGTACCATGTTCTAAATGACATTGTTTCTCGGCTTGCATTAAATATTCATTTAAACCGTTAAATAGCGATGTTTCTCTTATTGCTGGGCTAAATACATTATAAGATTTTTCTTTTGTTTCATCGAATAGTAACTTCCTGAATAAACGTTGTTTTCCTTTTGGATAAATAATATTACCTTTTTTATCTTTATCAAGTATACTTTCGTCAATATCAATAGCAAGCTCTGTTCCTTCAAATTCCCACAATGTTCTTGAGAATTGTTTATCGATTTCTTTACAAGTATCAATTGCATTATGATATATAGGCATTCCTATAGGGCATGAATTATCAATAGTATTTGCCGTTTTCATACTAGCAAAACCACCTATTAATCTATCAACACCTTCAACGCAACTATTTTCTTGTATTTCTTTCCATTTATCGACATTTGCTAGTGATATACGACTTTCAAATATAACACCATCTTTACGACCTTTATATGCTATATTTCTAATGAACATTTTACCATCTTTTAATTCATTATGTTCAAGTCTAGTGTATACATTTGCTTCTTCAGTTATTTGGTCAATAATAATACATGATAGTAATTCTCCATCACCGTTAAATCTTACTGGAATAAATTTATCAGCTTGGATTACATTGATAACTATTTTTAAACCGTCATAATATGGTCTAAAGAAAATACACGACTTACCAATCATGTATTCGGTGTTAGTTTGTATATTTTCTAAAAACTTTTGATATCTACCATTGATGTATTCATCAGAACATATACTTTTATATTCAACAACTACAGCCTCAGCGACTTTTTCACATATAGTCTTTGCTACATGCAATGAAGTTGTGTTTCTATCTATCCAAGGTTCTTGCTTGTTAAATATTTTAGACCATTCTTGAATTGCCTCTAACATATGTTTACTCGTTTGCATATCTAATCCAAAATCACTTATTATTTTATTGTAGTCAAACATTTTATTCCACCATCCTTTTATTTTACTAATCCAATCACGCATCATTTTCATCAACTCCTACAACTGGCAACATTCTTTTTATTAATTTCCATATGCCCATAATCAAATATCTTAATGCATCTTGGCAATGATCATTTTGTTTTACTGGTTCTTCTTTTCCTTTATCTAACAAATCTTCATCATATTCATACATATACATTTCCGCTATTAGATGTTTTTGTTTAGGCGAAATAAAAAGACGTCTAAAACTAAACATCTTTTGAACTCTACTAATACCTAATTTAACATCATTTTTAGCATCTTTGATTATAACGTCAGGACATGCTCTTTTTATTTCTTCAGCTAGCCCTTTGGCTGATGGATCTATGAACACGTACCTTACTTTTAATTTTGTTTTTTCTTCTAGTCGTTCTTTAAACATCTTGAAATCTTTTGCGTATTCGCTAGGTGACTTTTGTTTTCCAGTATCACGACCACTATAGTAATACTCATCTACTCCACGAACGCAAATATCTTTATAGTCAAATCCAAAACACTCATACGTTGTTGCGTTCATTTGTCCATAGTCCACACTGATGCATAAATCTTTCATGTTTTTATAATGTTCTTCGGTGCATTCTTGCACATGTATTTCTTCTTCAAACATATAATAAATGAGTTCATCAATACCGACACATAAACCTAACCATAGCCATTTAAACATTTTAGGATCTAATTTTTCCAGTATTCTAGCCGATTCAATTAATTTCTTACCTAACCACCCTTCTGGAACATCTCTAAAATCAGTATGTATATGAATAGTGTCTTCACGTAATTTCATTTTATCCAACCATTGCATTATTTCAGCTTTGGGGTTTCTAGGTGGATTAAAATAATACTCCATTACAAACTCTTCGTCATTCCCACGTATGAATGTTGCTTCTATGTTTTGAAGTTCATCTTCTCCATCACCTTTATCAAAGAACTCAGTTAACTCATCTAATTCAACTAATACGATAGGTCTATCTTCATCTATCATACCTTTTGTATCATCTATAGAATCGTTACCTGTAAAATAAATAGTGTTTCCTGTAGGTAAATAAGTTATTTGCATAGGGCTTACAGTTATTTTAAATTGTTTTTTATTCAACTTCATTCTACGAATTGCTCTTTTACATTCAGCAAACACTGTCTTCTTTAACTTGTTATGGAACTTACGCATTATAACAACTGAACCTGGCTTCTTATCGATTATCCTTCTAATTGCTCTTAATGCTTCACGACTTGATTTTGTTCCAGCACGTCCACTAGTATAAATCTGATGTGTATGTTTAATGTCATTAAAATTAGCATGATATTTAGGAATAATTAAATCACTCATTTTAACAATGGCTTTATTTTGGTAAGTCATCTACTATCACCACACCATCATCTTTATCAGTTGTTTCAACTGGTTTTTCTCTCCACTTGTCGGGTTTACGGTTTTTAAGCCAAAATATTTGAGCAGTTATATTTCCATCAATTGCATTTTTATATAACGCATTTTCCACTTCATAATCCGCAACTTCTTTATTCTTTTTTAAGGTCTCTAAAATCTCTTGATACTTGTTCTTATAGATGTATAAAGTGGCAACACTAATGTCCATGTTTTTCGCTATTTGTTCATCGGTTAATCCATCACGTGCCCAACCAGCTAGCAAAGTTAAGCCTTCAGGAGTTAACCATTTCTCAACCTTGCTCTTAGCCATTTAAACTACTCTCCTTTTGGTTCTTCTTTTTTAGGTTCTATGTGTTTCTTAAGTATTCCCTGTTTAGATAACTCTTCGTATCTTTCTTTTGTTACTTTATAAACATCGCCAGGTTGTAACAATCCTAAATGCTTATTTTCCTTATCTTTAAAATTTTCAATTAATACTTCTACTTCTATCATATTAATCTCCTTTCTTTTTGTATGGTTATGGGTGAAAGAGTTGAACTTTCATTTGTCGCTACTGAGACGACTGTGTTACCGTTACACTAACCCATTATCTTTTGTTATTTTTATAATAATTTAACATGCATACTATTATAGTTGCTACAATCAAGCCTACAGTTAATATTGCCTTTAATAATGTTTGCATATAAATCATCTCCTAGTTAATACAATAATAAAAGAACATAGAAATATGTTCTCAAAATGATAATTGCTAGTATCTAATAGATACTGTACCAATAATTATTATTCTCTCCTAGATAAGTGAAATACTAGGTTTATTCTCGTTACGAGTTAATTCTTCCATAAACGCATGTGGAGTGTCACGATAACTTAATATCCTTGAATATTTTCTCTTTTGAGCAAGTCACCTATTTGATAATAACTATCAGTACACTACCTAATAGATACTGTAGAAAATACCCAGTGCCATGGCTGTTGCATTCTCTACGCTATCTATTAAATAGCGTTCCCTTATAGGGGAAAAAGAATAAAAAGGGGTTGGCTAAATGTAGCCTACTGAAATAATCTTATAATTACTTCATTATAGATATTATAGCACATCTAATCGTGCCATTTAGTGCCATCTTTAATTTTTAGAGTGCCATTTAGTGCCAAATTGACTTGACATACTATTTAGTCCACGAATTATCGCTTGGTGTTTTTCCTTTATATTCGCTGTAATATCTCTTTACTTGTCTAACGCTATATCCCATTTCTTTTGCTATATCTTCATATGACATTCTTTTATTGTCTTTTTTTAAATAGTATTCTTTTAAAAATGCTACACAAATAATAGGCTCAGTTAATTTTGATATTTTTATTTTGTTTCTTATATACTTTTCATAATTTTTTTGAGAAATATATAAACTATCTAATTTACTAGTTCGTCTATCATTTGAAACTAGACTATTAATAAATTTATCATTATTTGATATTGAGCATTGAACTAAAATTTCTTTTAGTTTACTGGAGCTTATATTATTAGACTTTGCTATTTCAGTTTCTAAAAATTCTATTTCGATATTTATTTTGTTAAGTTCATTCCACGCTTCAACCAATGACATTGTTTCCAATTGTATCACACTCCTATTTAAATTCTTTCTATAGTTGGAACTAATCCATTTTCTTTTAATAAATCATAAATAAATAGTCTACCTTTCTGCGTCCATTTCGTATTCATGCGTACAAAACCACTGCCATCCTTATGTTTTAAATCTATTGTCTCGCTATGTGTATAACCTTTATCCTGATATTTAACATATAATAACCACTGACCACTCATATTATATTGAACACCTAGTTCATGCAATTTTTCATTCATTGCTTGACCAGTCATTCCATAATCTTTAGCAATAGCTGTAATTGTTACTAGCCCCTTATTTTGTAATATTCTATCAGTATAATCTGCTTTAGGCTTTAATTCTCCTATTATTTGCTTTTGTTGTGAATTTTCTAGTTGTAGGTTCTCTACTTTTTTATTTAATATGTTCATGGTTGCTAATATAAGTTGTTCTTCATTCATTATTTCTTCGCCATATATATAACCACCTGTAGTCCTAACTTTTTCTAATACATCATATACCCAATCATAAAAGTCATTTGCCTTAGCTTGATTACTATATCTACATATTTCATATATTCCTCTTGCATTGTATACGTAAGTATTTTGTGTTCCTCCAGAGGGTAACGCGATTTTCGTAACCCTTGAAAATTTATCTAATCGTTCCTTGTGTTGTCTATGTATATCACTTATAGCCCTAGAAGGATTATCATACCCTAATGCTTGTCCTATTTGTGTTCTTGTTACGAATACCTCTCCTTTTTCATTTTTATAAAAATCACAAACCATTTCCCCAAAATTTTCACTTTTTACTATCTCTAACTTATTTTCCATTTTATTTATCTTCCTTTCTAGTATATTTCAACCTAAACCCTCTATCTTTGTAATGTAATTAAGTATGATAAGAATGCTACTAATCCATAAAATGCAACTATACACCATTTACTGTCTAAAAACTTTTCTAACCATTTATTCATATATAGGAAACTCCTTAACTTTGCTAATTCTAAAATTAGTTTTTTGATGTTCTCTTTTCTCAATGGCTTTTCTTGCTACTTTCATTAGCTTTCCTATTCTTCTCATATCTTTTTTAGGATTAACTACCATTAAGTATCCTAATGGCTCTATACAGTCTAAGAACGGTTTACCATTCCAACATCTTGCAAATACTAAATGTATTGTTATTTCATTTTCTTTTAAATTGTAATTTTTCATAATAAAAATTCTCCCTTTCGATTAATAACTAACCAAAAAGGAGTTCACTTTTCCTGTAAAATTTGATAAAATGAAAAAGGATTAACTTTTTAGTTAGTTCAACATTGAAACAATGCTACTCGGTGACCAAACTTTGTTAGCGTTGTTTCTCTTTTTATTTGTTTTTGTTTATTTCATTATTTATTGCACGGCGAATAATGAACGCTACTTTTGTATTTTCTTTCTTTGCTAGTTCATCTAGTTGTTTTTTTTCCTCTTTCGTTAGTCTTATAGTTGTTTTTATATCATGTGTAACTTCTGAAAAAGGACGTCCGAGTTTTTTATCCATCTTCCCTCCTTACTCTTAACTCGGTGACCACTTAAATTATATTATTAGCCACCCAATAATGTCAAGAGATTTTTTTATTCCATTTTACGCTTTACATTTTGGTCATTAATTTTTATTATAAAATTTTCAAAGAACAATTATTTTAAAGTCTTCATTGACTATGGAGTTTTTAAATATTCACACTCCTAACATTTCTTTTATCTCTTCTATTATATCCACAATTAAGTCACTCTCCTATTCTTCGCCTGTTTGTGTTTTTATTTCTATTGGTATAATTGCTTCTGGTCTAAATATAAATTCATAATCGTATCTAGAAACATCACTATATTCTAATTGTTCTATTACGTAAGTTGTCTCATTTGCTACATATAGTAAATGTTTTTGGTATTTATCTTCTCCTATTCTACAAATAATTTCTAATTCACTATTTAATGTATCTCCTCCACCTTTTATACTGCAGTTTCCAGTCATTTGGAATAAATAGTCATTTGTTCTTAAATTAATGAATGTTATCCTTCTTTTAACTTTAAATTCATCCGCTTCACGACTTATATTACTACTAACAGTATCTGCACTTGTACAGCCTGTAGTACAAATAAGTATAATTAACACTACTATTATTCCTAATAATGTCATTACTCTTTTATTTTTAGCATTCATTCTCTTCCCCTTTTAAAATTGATAACACAACTAAACTAGGTTCATAAGTACAATTTCTTAAGCATAAATTTTCTAAAGATCTATCATGTTCTTTGTAATATTCTTTTGTTATATACTCAATAGCCTTATCAATTTGTTCTTGTAAAGCATTGTATTTATCTAACAATTCTTGTACTGTACAAAATCCATAATTACCAATCATTTTATAAATGTAATGTAATTCATCTAGTTTATCGTTCATTCTTTATCACTCTTTTCTAATAGATAATTTAATCCGTCTATGACTTCATTTATCTTTGGAATATAAATATTTCTATCTTTTCTACTTGTTTGAATTAAATGTTTGCCATCGTCATCAATATCTATTATATTTGTATAACCACAACTTTCTTCGGTTGCTACCTTTTCTATTTTTTTATCATCCATTGTCAAAATTTCTATTTCAGTATTTAAAACATCTAATACATTTATTTCGTTATTAAATAACATAGTAAACAAATATATAATCGAATTGTTGTTTGTAATAAATATATAATCATTATATTTTTCACTATACTCATATACTCTATTTTTATAAAGAACATTTTTAGGTAATATTCTACCATCTAGCATTCCTATAAATAAATTAATCACTTTCATATCTTACACCTCTCATTCCTCATCATTTAAGTTTTCTAGTCTATTTACTATTTTGGATAGTTCATATTTTATTTCTTTTAATTCGTTTTTATAATCATAACCTTTACAGTCTTTTACTACTATTACAAATATCAATATAATAATTAATAATTCCATCTTATTTCACTTCCTAATTTATCACAAAACAATATCTTTTATATCTTAAATCATTTAATATAGTTCGTTTATAACATAAATCTTCTATTGTTATAAGTATTTCGTTTGGGCACATATATTTATGTGCTCTTTTATATTTTAATAATTCTGCTTGATTATCAAATATTAATAAAACATTATCACTCTTTAATTCACTAACTATTCTTAATTGTAATTTATTCATTGCTATTTTTAATTCATCTTTCATTTATCTCACTTCCTCATCAAATATATTTCCTATTACTTCACACGATCTTATTGCACATCTCACATCAAATGAATAATGATTTCCGTTTAGTTGGAATACTTCATAACAAGCCGTTTCACTATTCCATTTAACAGTTACTTTATCACTAAGGTTACCTATCGTATCAAATAATTGTAAAATATCATTTTCAAATACCTTAACACCATTTTTATCTTCAAGCCCTGTGTATTCGCACAAAATCAAAGCATTAATATTATTTTCTTCTGCGTTATGATTCTTTACATAACTTTTACATAAACTATCATGCACAAAAACTGTTATATTTTTTATTTCTTCAAAACAATTAAACTTTATGCTTTCGACTTTATAAAATTTTTTATCAAATTTATCCCATGCTTTAAATAATATCTCTCTATTCATCATTACCTCCTAAAACTTTATCTATTATTTGTAAAATATCATTTTTCAATTCTTTTGGCATAGATTTAATCAACAAAAATTCTTTTGATAATTCGTCATTTATAACTATGTGATTTCTTATTTCTTTTAGTGCTTGTTGTTGCTTTTTAATAATTAATTGTAATAAAGCAAGTTCTGTTTCCCTACATTGAGCCTCTATTACTTTATCAGTAATATAACCAAAATTATTATCTAATATTTTTATTTCTTCATCTGTTATTAAGGGTAAAGTAGCCTTTATTTTTATGGTTTCCTCTTTATTCATACTTGCCACTCTTTACTTTTTCTAATATGTCTTGATAAATAATGAGTGAATGTTGCTCAAATAAGTCTAATCCTTCTATTGCTTCACCTTGATTAATTAATGCTTCTATATTATCTGTTAAATATTTTATTAAATTTTGTTCTCTTTTAACCCAAAATTCCATCGTTTCTAACATTTCTTTCCCCATAATTTCCTCCTTATTTTTCATTTTTACTAGCCTTCCAAAAAATTTCATTTATTAAATCTTTTGGAACCTCGCTTCTGCTAATATAATCGCTTTTAATCGAACTATTTCTTATTTTATTCTCTTTGCCTCGACAATAAAAATTATTAGAGTGGCAAGAATTGCCAATTTTGCAGGACTTCAATTCTAAGTTAATATCGCTAAATATTGTTGTAGGTTTTCTATATTCAAATCCATATTGGCAATATGTACACAAATTAGTAATACATTTATAATTTTTATTTATATAAATTTCCATAAAGTCTTTTGGATTTTCAACAAACCAGTGCTTAGGTTTAAAGTAATTTATTATCATAAATGTTTTATCCAAAATTCTCATTGCATTTATAGCTTCTTCTTTTACTTTTTCTGGTGTTTTTAAAATCGAATATTTAGAATTTACATTAAAATTTTCTCTTATTTTAAAATCTACCATTTTTCCTTTGTCTTTAACACTCTCAAAGTATATATTTCCGCCTTTGACTCCACAAGCAAACGACCATTTTTCGCAGGGCGGACTAGCCCATATATAATCAATTTTTCTTCCATTTAAGTATTTTTCGATTGTTTGTATGCAATTATTATCTAAAATATTTATGCATATATCAGGTTTATACTTTTTTTCAAAGTCTAAAGTAATAATTTCAAAATCTTCCTTATTTAATGATTTTGACAAAGACTTTCCACCTGAAAATAAATCTAAAATTAATTTTTTCATAAGTCTCCCAAGAAAAACAATAAACCCTTTACAATTTTTTCTGGTTTGGTTTCAGTCTCTTGTTTCTTTTTCTTATTTAACTCTTTACCCCAAGACCCTTTATATCCATATTTACTCACTTCTATATCCATTTTGGCACGAAATTGTGATTTAGTGAGATAATCTGTTATATTTTCTATTGCTTCTTCTTCATATCCTAAAAAATCCATTATTTTCATATACTGTGATTTTCTATAACTTTTGTTATAACATCTTTGATAATATTTATATAATCTGGCATGATGTCTTTCATTTGTTATACCAATATACTTTAAAAATGCTATAAACTTTTCTTTACTTATCATGGTTTACCTCTCTTTCTTAATTAGTAAACCAAAACCCTCTTTTTATAAATTATCAAATATTGTGGTCTGTACTTTTATGTCACTTAACATTTGTTCTTTTGCTTTCTTGTAAAAGTCTTTTTTTATTTCAAAACCATAACAATTACGATTTAACTCTGCACATGCTCTTAAGGTACTACCACTTCCTGCTACTGGATCAATTACTACATCTCCTTCGTCTGTAAATATTTCTATAAGTCTTTTAAGTAAGTTTATAGGTTTTTGAGTGGGATGTATCTTAGGATACTCTTTACTAGAATCTCTTTTCCATTCAAACCAATTAAATATCATTTTTCCGTTGTTATTGAACTTTGGTAGTTTATCTCTATAAAGTACTACTGCATATTCAGTTGCCCCTACTATCTTCATATTTGCTTTTAATACTTGTGCTGAATAGTTTTTAGTAAATATTAGTGGATATGATTTCATAAGCCCATGCTTTTTACCTTCTTCTATAACCATTTGCATTTGTTCAAAGGCACAGAATATTATCATCGCTGGAGCATTACTGCTTTTTCCTCTTTCAACCTTATCTTTTGGTTCTTTCTTTAAATATCTAGTGCAAAAATCAAAAAAGTTGTTTATTTTAAAATTTTCATCAGTATCAAAGAATGATTTACCAGCGAGCTCGCTTTCTCCATTTTTATTGTCGCCATTTATATACCAACTGGGATTACTCGCATAAGCATTATTGCCTAGATTATAAGGCAAATCTGCTATTATAAGTTGTGCATGTTGTATATTATAGCGTTTGGCATTCTCGAAATGGTCATTATATAATTCTACTTTACTCATTTTTCACACCTCTAAAATGGTAAATCGTCATCACTAAGTGCTACTTCACTTCCAAATTGTGAGAAAGGGTCTTCTTGTATAGGAACTGATGATGAATTTTCTTGTATATCTCTTGCTTCGTTTGATTTATGTGCCAAATATTCTATGTTTTCAGCCATTACTTCCGTAACATATCTTTTAGTGCCATCTTGTGCATCATAACTTCTCGTTTGTATTCTTCCCTCTATACTTATTAAATCTCCTTTTGAACAATATTTACTTAAGTTTTCTGCTCTATCTCCAAACACTGTGAAGTTTATAAAGTCTGCATCTATATTTCCATCTTTGTTTTTAAATGGTCTATTTACTGCTATACTGCTTTGTGCATTTTTAACACCATTTTGTGATACTCTATATGTTATTTCTCTTGATATTCTACCAACTAATATTACTCTATTCATCTTTATCAACCTTACTTTCATTTATATATTTAATGACTTCATTTAGTTTTTCCGCTATATCTTCTGTATCAGCCTCATATATATCTTCTATTTCTTCGATAGTTACGTCGCAATCGTGGTCGCTTGCGATACTGTAATTTACATCAGTCAACTGAATATCAGATTTTAGAGATATTACTGGACGAACGACGCCACTAAAGTTGACGTAGTTAGCACTCAAGTAGCCAGGGTAACTAGAACCGTACACTGCGAACACGTACGCGCTGCCACTACTGTAGAAGTAATACGGACTCATTGTCCAATATCCATATTGTCTATTTGTCTTTTTAACTTCTAAAGGTAATTTTTCTACTTCTTCTTTTGTAATTAACCTTATGTAATCTTTTGTAGTTACCTTTTCAGTATTTAATTCTACTGTTGTCTCCATAACATTTAAATCTTCTAAATCTAAGTCTTCTAAGAATTTAGTATTTAATACTTGTCTTATGTAAGAGTCTCTCCACCATGGATTTGTATAATCCTTATTGAATCTAACATCATAGTCACTGTCTACCATTTGATTATTTGTGAAATATTTTTTTACTTGCTCTACTGTTAGTCCATCTTTCATAAATAGTAATTTTTCTTTTTTGTTTTCTTTTATTACATACCATTCAAAATTTTTATAATTTACTAGTCTCATTCTTATTCTCCTTTCTAAATTCTTCGTAGTATTCACCACGTCCATTTTTTATTTCAATTTTTATATTTATATTGTTTTTATTTGAATATTCTTTTAAATAATCTAATATATTTTTTATATTTTCTTCCTCATCATCTTCTATTTTTATTACTATCCAACCGTTCTTTGTTCTGTTTTTATAAGTTGGAGTCATATAAAATTCAATAGAACTTACTTTTACATTTATTAACTTTGCTAAATATTGTTTAGTACCTAAATCTATAAATGTATCTCCTTTGTATAAAGCATACATAGATAATCACTTCCTTATATCGTATTTTATTATTTCTAAAGTTGAGAGATGGTTCTCTCAACTATTTTAATTTACATTTTCTATCAAATATGGATTATTCTTTGAACCATCACCAGTTAGTAGTACATTAGATTTTAGAGATACTACTGGACGAACGACGAGCGTACCGTGTACACCAAAGTAGTCCAAGTAGCCAGGAACACTAGAACCGTGCACAATGAACACGTACGCGCGGAAGTCATTTTCGTTTGTGTTTGAAGTCAT
This sequence comes from uncultured Bacilli bacterium, assembly GCA_910586295.1. Classification (GTDB taxonomy): domain Bacteria; phylum Bacillota_I; class Bacilli_A; order RF39; family UBA660; genus MGBC139354. The sequence goes on from CAJUGE010000103.1 coordinate 37,586, forward strand.
AGTCCAATACCATTCATCACTTTGTATGTGTAAATCTCCATCTAATTCTTCTACTTCTTTTTTCTTTAACAATCTAACATAATCTTTTTTCATTAAATTTAATTTATCCTTAGGTAGTTTTTCTAGAAATTTATTGTTAAGTATTCTTCTAATCACACTATTTTTCCAAGTATCATCAGTTACATCATTGTTATACCTAACATATTTACCATTTGCTAGTCTTTTTCCATCTATTATTTCGTTTATTATTTCTTCTGATAATTCTTTTACTGTTGTTAGAAATATATTGTCATTTATTACTTTATAACATATCCAATCTATTTCTCCCATTCTTACATAATCATACTTTTTTATTTTCGTATTTGTTTTTCCAAATATCGCTTCTTCTAATTTTTTTAGTCTTTCTTCTATCATTTTTCTTCCTTCTTTCTTTTTGTTTCTAATTTATTTATTCTATAATGATGTATTAAAGTTTGAAACTGGTCTAATATCATCAAACCTACCAATATCATTACAAGTATCAAACACCATTTCGCAAGTGGAGTTACGTTTACTGTTTCTCCAAAATCTAATTTTTGTAATATCATTTTTTATCATCCTTTATTAGCATATAATCAAAATCATTGCCCTTTATTTTAATACAATAATTCTCATAATATTTTTCTGGTAATGTTGCTTTGGTTATGCCTAAAATATTATTACCATTCCAAATTATCAAACCACCAGGTAAGTCACTTATTTTAATTTTCATTTTCTTTCACCCCATTCCACTATCATTTTTTCTATTTCTTTATCTTGTGGTGTCATTATTCCTAAGTTGTGGCAGTCTTGAATTAAATTATCTATAAGTCTACTCATTTCTTTGGTATCGTAAGTAGAGCTACCATAATAAGCGAGTACGTTTGTACAACCATCCAATTTACTTGTATCTATATCACATACCCACCCTATTCCTTTATTGCACCATTCAGCAATAAACCTTTTTATTGCTTTATCTCTCATACATAATGTATCAAAAACACCTACTTCTTTAATATGCTTTCTATACACTTCTTCTTTTGTTATATTCATTTTCTCTGCTATATCTTGACATAACTGCCACATAAGTCCATTAGCATTTAAACTTCTTTTCTTTTTATTTTCTTTAACCGTAAATTTATATTCCTTATCTTGTTCTAATTTAAATAGTTCTCTTACAAAGTCCTGTGTCTTTCCTACATATTCTATTTAAACCACTTCCTTTGCTAAATATTCTTCTACTAGTTTTAGAGCTAATTCTTCATTAATTGGTATACTTACATACTTTCTTACATCTTCTCTTAAATGAAACCCTTTTAGAAATTTAATTTCTTTGTTATAGCATTGAGTGTAACCGATTCTATAAAGGTTTAGCTGATAAGCTAGGTATTCTTTATCTAGAGTTGCTGTACGTTTTATATCCCCAAGTCCTAACTCGTCATTTTCTTCTAACACTAGATCTAATCTTCCACATGCTATTGGTTTATTATCCTTAAACAAGATTATTGGGACTTCATTATCTATTACTTCAAACTTATATTGCCTTTGTAAGAACTTCATGTTTTTAAGTTCTTTACATCCGATGTCTTCAACTTTGTATTTGTACCATTTTTCTATAGCCTCGTGTACTCTAGTTCCTTTTACTGCTGCGTTATCCAATACTTCTTTACTAATTCCTTGATACTTATTACCAAACTTAACTTTAAGTATTTGAGTTATAGACGGAAGTATGATTCCATCAACTAAATAAGTGTGGCTTTCATCTATATACTCAACTACATAATTTTTAATTTTCCATGTTTCCATCTTTTAATTTTATCCTTACGCTTGATTTAACAGGATTCATTTTGACATATTCATCATATAAGTCTGGGTTATCTTCTCTTAGCTTTTTACTATCAAAACTTTCTCTATCACTAGGCGCTATGTATGTTACTTCTAATCCTACTATTTCATTACTTACCTTTAGAATACCTTTATTTTCCATTTCTTCTAATATCTGTTCAGTCTTATCTTTTAATTTTTTATCTATCTGTTCCTTTAATATTTTTAAGTTCATTATCTCATTAGCTTCTTTTTCATTGATTAATGATATACCATTTTCTACTACTATTAATGCATTCATTTACTTTCACTCCTTTTTGAAATTAGACTACTTGCTTCAACAAGTGTTAAATCTTCTAACTTGTCTTTTATTACTAATTTTAAAGCTTCTTTTATTTCATCTGTGTTATATAAGTTCATTATTCTTGCTACTTGCTCTGGTGTTGCCTTTGTTACTGGTTTATTCTCTGCCTTTGGTTGTTCTTCTTGTTTTTTTGTTTTATCAACGTTATATACCACACCCTTAGTTGTTAAATTGACAATTACAAGTTTAATTATTTCTCTATCATTATTGTACTCAATTGCTTTTACGAAAAACTTGTCATTACACTTTGATTTACCTTGATTGTCTTTAAAAATTTTACAATTTTCTGCTGTTATCCAAATAAATGGTGCTGAATATAATTCTCTTCCTATTCCCCAGTTAAAGCATGCCCTTTTGAAACTATCGCTAGCAAGACCTTTTTCTTTTTCTGTATTGCTTTCTGTACCTGTGTCTTCTTTTTTAATCCACATTTTTTTATCTACGTCCCAAATTGATACAATACAATTTGCATTATCTCTTGTATATTCTTTTTGCCAATTCATAGGACCTACTACTTCATCTAATAGTTTTTGGTCAACCCTTGCATCTTTGTAAAGCAGTAATATTAAACCTTTTTCAGTAACGCTTTGTATTCTGCAGTCTATTTCATTTGCATTTAATGTTCTAAATGTTAATTCCATTTATATTACCTCCGTTATTTTTTTCATTGCTCCATATAGTCTTTTAAAAAACTCATATTTTTTCCATAAAACTTGTTCTTTATCACATAACTTGATATGTGTTTCAAAATTTGAATAATTAATTAGTTTGTCTATTGCTTTTCCTAATTCGCTTGCTTGTTTAAAGCATTCGTTTTGTTTTTTATATACCTCTTTCATTCTTTTATCTCCTCTACTTTTAAAATATCTTCTACACATGTATCTACCATTTCTACGTCAATAAAGTCATATTTTTCATAATTACTTGCTAGTTCTTCTGCTTCTTCTTTGTTTTTAGCCCATATTTCCATAACCATTTTGCAGCTACAATCTGCTATTACTCTATAGCATTTTTCATCATTTTCTAGTTCAAACATCTAAACACCTAGCCTTTCTATTATTTCTTTTAGTTTTTCTTCATAATTATCTGTGTCTTTTATTTTTTTCTTTTCTTCTTCATATTTCGTCCAAATATTCATTAGACCTCCTCAAAGATTTGCTTTATTTTCCAATATTTCATTTTTGTTATACCAGTAGATCCGTTATCATTTTTAGCTATATCTACTTTCATAATAGGCTCTAAGTTTTCTCTATCTGCTTTATTTTCGTACGATAATAAGATTATCTTTCTACTTGAATTTTCTAACTCTCCGCTATCTTTAAGCATATTAAGGGTTATTTCTTCTGCTTGATAAGCTCCTCTGTTTAGTTGGCTAGCTGCTATTACTGTGCAGTTGTATTCTAAACATACTTTTCTAAGTTCTTTAATTACCTCAGTAGTTTCTTCATAGATATTTCTTTTATTCCCACTTCTTACTAGTCCTATATGGTCAATGAATATGACTGTATGTCTATTTCTATCTTTTAACCTACTTATGTATTTTTTTATTTCAATCACATTGTTTACTGAATTGATAATGGATATCTTAGCCTTTTCTACATTCTCTATTGATTCGTTTATTAGTCTTTGTTGATATTCTGTAGGATTGTCTATTCCGTAAACTGCAAAGTTTCCATTGATTGCTATTAAACGTCTATAGATGTTTGATTTACTCATTTCTAGATTGAAATAAATACATTGGTATCTCGTCATTAAATCATTCATTAAGTTTAACAAGAATCCGCTTTTACCTACTCCAGTAGTAGCACCTATTACTAACAAATCGTTTTGAAGTAATCTTAGTTCTTTTGATAATTTATGAAACTTAGTTAGTTCAATTCCTACCTTAGAAGTTTTTAAATTTGCTTCTAATTCTTTTCTATTAATCACTTCATTTTTGATAAGTGTGGTTGTATTATCTAATTCCACTATTTGCTTGATGTAAGCTTGATAGTTAATCTTTTTACCTTCAAGTTTTTTGTTTAATTCTAATATTTTATCTTCTTTGTAGAATTCTTCGATTGCTTTTTCTAATTCTTCCATTTGTTTAGTAAAATCTGGCATAACTAGAAATGCTTCTACAAGTTCCACAAAGTAATCAATCATTTTAACGTTTATCATATCTGAAGTTGATACCGTTCCATGGTCTTTGTAATAGTTAGTTATATAACTAAACATTTCTCTATGTATTTGGCTATTTAGCTCAATTGGTTTAATTTGTACTAGCTCTATAAGTTCTGGTTTTTGAACTAATATTGACAGATACTCACGTTCTATTTGTTCTCTATTTTCTCTGTTCATTAGAATGTTCTCCTTTCGATTTTTTCTTCTTTAGGAGAATTGCTTTTAAACTTTTTTTCATTTGATTTAATTTCTTTAAGTGTTGTTAGTTTTAAAGATATCCAGTTCTCAACTATTCCACAGAAATAACTTAAAGTAGTAACATCATTCAAAACACATAAATCAATCGCATAACATAAAACTTCATCATTATAGATTTTTAAATACTCTTTTATTTTTTCATAATTAGTTCCACCAATGACAACTCCGAAATTATTTTCAATGTAACTAAAGATTTCATATTTTTTTTCTTTTTCTTGTTTTTCTTTTATATCATTTTCATTATCATTCTCATTCTCATTATCATTAGGCTTGTTTTTTACCCCATTTGGTTGTTTCGGTTGTTTTTGTGCATTTTTATTTCCTTTAGGAGCACCACCTTTTTTGCCGTTATTTCGGTTCGTTTCACATCTTTTTAGATACTTTTCATTATCTACAAGCAATTGGTTGTTTATGAAGTTAAAAGCGATAATTATATCATCTTCTAAAACAACCTCTTTTTCAGTTGTTTTTGAGTTGTTTTGAAGTTGTTTTTCAAATATGGCTCTAAAAAGTCTTCCTAACTGTTCATTATTTAAACTTTTTATTGCTTCATATTGACTTAAATAAAATACTAGACTATCTTTTCTCTCCATAATGATTCTCCTGTTTTCATTCACCTAAACCCCTGAATTTGATTTTTTTCTTCGTAAGTGTTATAATTACTCACGAAGAGAACTTGCTGGTTCTTTTTTCTTTTATATAACTATTAATCTAATAATTGTATTTACTACAGTAAGTACTATAGCTGTTATTACTATTATTTCTTCTAATTTATGATCTTGATGTTCTTCTTCACTATCATAAAAGTAATTAATTATTTTCTTCATCTGTCTTCCCTTTCTAAAATCCAAATTTTTTTCTTACTAGTTTAGTTAATGCTAAGAAAGGTTTACTTTGTGGTACAAAATAACCTTTTGTTTTCATTTCTTCTCTAACTTCTTTTATATAATCAGTACATTTATTTTCTCCTAAACTAGGAATTAGAGTTTTTAAATCTTTAGGTGTAATATATAATTGATTTAAAATTTCATCTTTTGTTTTCATAATTTTACCCTCCTATCAACGATTAGTGGTCGTCTTTTTCTAAGTGTTCTAAGGAGTAACCTAACGGACAAACTGTTTCATAAAAAGAGTAAGGATGTATTTATGAATAATAATTAGGTTACTCTTCAGAACACTTAGAAATCTTATTACAGTATCGGTTACTGTAGGTTTCTAATTAATCTTCTTTCAAGTATACATTTTCTTTTAAATGGTCTAAAATAATAGATAAAATAGTTGCAATCGTTTTATAATTAAATTTATAAGGTTTAAAAATTTTTAAAATCTTTTCTTCTATTTCATCAATATATACTGTAGGTATCATTTTTCTCTCCTTTTATTAAATTTTATTTTTTATTACTCCTTTGATATAATATCTTTGAAAGGAGTGTTTTTAATGTTTAGAAATAAAGTAAAATTCTTAATATATAAAACTTTAACTAATTTCAATAAAACTAAAGATTTACATGTTACTCAAAAGTATATTATTAACAAATATAAACTACAAGAAAATGATTTTGGTTTTATTCTTGAAGAATGTATAAATAATCATTTTTTAGATGGTGTAATCTCTAGTAAATCAATGAACAATCATTTTTCAACTATTTATAAAGATTATATCTATATAACTTATAACGGATACGAATTTCTTAAAAATTACTATGGTTTCATTTTTAAATTATTACGTGATTTTTCACTAATCGTTATTACTGCTATTGTTACTGTATTTATCAATAATGAACTCTCTAATTCTAATCAAACAGTCAATGTTTGCGATGATGTCATCCCTCAAGACGTCAGTCTCATTAAAATTACTAATAATTGCGATAATTGAATTAACTATCACTGTGTCATAATCTTTTATTAAAGTATCTGGTTCATCTTGATATTTTTTTAGTAATCTGTTGTATTCTTTTTCCAATCTCTCACTTTGATTTATATATTCTTGTTTACGTCTTTCACAAGATTTATTAAATCCATAATTACTAAACATCTTCTACCCTCCTTCTTCTTCGTCAATTGAGTTTTTCTCAACTTTTTGATTAAAAAAATAATCAGCTACTTCGTTAAAAGGAATATTTAAAGCCTTTACACTTTTAGAAATTTCTTTTTGTGAAAATAATTTCTTATTGTTTAATTTGTAATTAACAGATGTAGGACTAGTTCCAATCGCTTTTGCATATTCTTCTTGAGTATTAAATATCTCTTTTATTCTACCTTTGAGCTTATCGTAGTTGTACAACTTACTCACTCCTTCCTGTTGAGTTTTTCTCAACTAAATTAAGTTTAGCATTTCTCAACTTTAAAGTCAACATTTTTTTAAATAAAATTTACTTTTTCTAAATTGTAGTTGATTTTTTATCAATCTTGGTGTAAAATGTAGTACAAAGAAAGGGGTGAACTAATAATGGAAGATAACGCATTTGCTAATAGATTAAAAAAAGCAATGAGCATAAATGGGATTACCCAAACTGAACTTGCTAATAAATCTAATATTGATAAATCATTAATTTCTAATTACCTATCAGGAAACTATAAGGCTAAACAAGATAAGTTAACAAAGTTAGCAAATGTATTAAATGTTTCTGAACCTTGGCTTATGGGATTTGATGTTCCTATAAGTGAAGAATTAAAGGAAAAGGAAAAAGAATTTGACGAATTAGAGTTATTATTTGATAAAGCTAAACCACACTTATCAGATGATGACAAAGAAACAATGAAGTTTCTAATGCAAAAGACTATTAATAATTATGAAAAGAGCAAAAAAGAAAATAAAGGAGATGATTAAATATGTGTAAACTTGGAGATATAATTGTTATTAATGAATTTAAAGGAGAGGATGATATATCTTTAACAAAACATTCATTTATAGTGGTAGATGATGAACATGGAGAAATAAAAGGATTAGACTATGACTTTGCAGCGCCAATTATGTCTAGTTTTCAAGATGATAAACATAAAGAGAAAATATTATCTTATAAAGTTAATAAAGAAATAACTAATGATGATACTGAAGGAAATTTTCAATTAAAAAAACCATCATACATTAAAGCAAATAAACTTTACTATTTTAATAAAGAAAAAATAGATTATAATGTTTTGGCAAGAGTTAAAGATGAATTTTTAGATGAACTCATGAAATTAATATTAACTTTAGATGAAAAAGATAAATTATCAATAATTACTACTAATTTACGGGATGAAGAAAAAGAAAATGTACAATAAAATATACAGTTTTTGTTGACTAAATTAATTTAAAAGTGTATAATAACTTTCACTAATTGATATTATTAGAAATTTTGTATATAATATTATTATAAAAGTGGGAGGTAAAGGGCTATGAACGATAATAGAGGACAAACAAAAAAGAAAAGTATTTTTCCTAAGGGTTTTTTTAGCAAAGAAAGGCCTGAGGTTTCACTCAAAGAATCTTTAAAAGACGTTATTCCAGTTGAGTGGGAAAAGAAAAAGAATATTTCTAAAAAAGGAACACTTTTAAATTAACTAGTTAAATGACTAGTTAATTTTTATTTTAAGAATAATACAATTATAAGTACAGGTAGTATCGTACTTCTATGGCGAGGTGAAGATATGAATATAAAGAACTTATTATTGGGGGTTATTACTGATAAGGAGTTACTTAATTATTATAATGCTACTATTACATATGAAAACACACCAAAGTCCGTTAGAGGCTGTGTATTCAATTATGATGGTGTATATTTTATAATGATTAATAAAAACTTATCTTATTACAAAAGAAAGAAGACACTATTACATGAATTAGCTCATATAGAGTTAAATCAATTGTGTCAAAAAGACAAAGACTTATTTGCTTTTTATATTGATAAATACGAAGATGAAGCAAGTGAGTATTTAAAAAATATCGAAAAAGAAATATGTGATTTAGAAAAGAGGTAAAAAATGAAAGCAAAAACAAGCTGGATGGCAATCGTTCCAGATTTATTAATGTTTTGTATTATGATTGGAATGATTACTATTTGGAGTAAACTTATAAAGATATTAACTACTAAATTAGAAATAGATGATAAAATGGTTTCAGGAAAAACTGGATTGTTAAAAATTCAAACACTTGATTCACCAATAAATAAGGTTACTTCTGTAAAAGTCAATCAATCATTATTTGGAAGAATATTTAATTATGGAGACGTTTATATTAATACGCCTGCTGGAAATTTTATTTTTAATTGTTTAGCAAAACCTAATGATGTTAAAAAATATTTAATTGATAAAATGTAAACTAAATAAAAAACTCCCCTACTGCTGTAACAGTAAGGGAAAAGTGAAAAACCTACGACCACTAATCGTTAATAGGACTTAAAAGTACTATTGGCTTTTCGTATCTAATTATATCACGAAAAGTCAAATAAAATCAATAAAGGAGTGATATAAAAATGGCAGTATATAAAAGTAAAAAAATTACTAAAGATGGTAGACAATACTTCTTTAGAATAAAATATAAAGATATATTTGGTGTAACACATGATTATTCATCAACAAAATATAAAACTTTAAAAGAAGCTAAAGATGAAGAGGCTATATATAGAATAAAAATAGTTAATCAAGTAATAAATACAAGTAATATAACTTTAGATCAAGCATATCAAGAATTACTTATTAATAAAACTAAAAACTTAAAAAAACAATCAATTATAAAGGTAAATAATTTATATAAATATCTTCTACCTATTAAGGAACAAAAGATAAATTCAATTGATTTATTAAAATATAGACAGTTAGCAAACTATATAGAATCTCAAAATTTTAGTAGTGACTACAACAATAAAATACTTGGATTATTTAAACAAATTGTAATCTATTCAGCAAAGCATTATAATACTAGTGAAAGTATACTCAAATTTATAGAGTCTTATAGAGAGAAAAATGTTATAAAAGAAGAAATGCTATTCTTTACTTTAGAAGAGTATAAAAAGTTTGATAGTGTAATTAATGACTTATCATATCATACATTTTTCGAGTTATTATATTATAATGGACTTAGAAAAGGTGAAGCGCAGGCTCTCACTTGGAATGATATTGATTTTGTTAGAAATGAAGTCAAGATTACAAAAACTATTACAACTAAAATAAAAGGCGAAAGCTGGACTATTTCAAGTCCTAAAACTAAAAGCAGTATAAGAACTTTACCTTTGACAAAGAAGCTTATAAGCGATTTTAAATTGATGTTAGAAAATGCTAAAGAATTTAAAGACTTTACTTATGAATGGTTTGTTTTTGGAAATTCAATTCCTTTTAAAGAATCGACAATAGAACATAAAAAGAATGAATTTTGCAAATTAGCTAATGTTAAACAAATTAGGATTCATGATTTCAGACATAGTTGTGCTTCGCTTCTAATTAATCAAGGTGCTAGCATTATACTTGTAAGTAAATATTTAGGACATAGTGACGTTTCTATGACACTTAATAGATATACGCATATGTATAAGAGTGAATTAGAAAATGTAACTAATTTATTAAATAATCTATAAAAGTGTGGTTAAAAGTGTGGTTTGATATAACAATATATAAAAAAATCCCTAATTCATAGGGAAAAATTACATTAATGGTTGCCCTACTAGGATTCGAACCTAGGAATGTCTGAGTCAGAGTCAGATGCCTTACCGCTTGGCTATAGGGCAATTTTTACTTACTAATATATTTTATCATTAAAATTAGTAGATGTAAACTTATTATGTGTGATAAAATAAGAAAGAAAGGATATGTTATGAATATAAGAATAGAGTTAAATGATGTTAGCGAAGTTTTAAATAAATTTAATAGTGATATGATTAATCAAGAGCTTGATGACTATATTATTAGTTTTTGTGAGAATAAATTTTTTAGAAAGAAAAGTATATCTTTGGAGGTTTATGGCATTAAATCTTCTAAAGATAGAGAGATATTTCAAGATATGATTCATAATCATTACAAAAATAAAGTTAATTTTTATAGTAAGTTGGATAAGTTTGATGATTATTATAGGTTGTGTTTATTAATATTAGGGATTCTTGCTATTTTACTTTCTGAGAATTTTGTATCATTTTTAAGTGAGTTATTTTTGATTGCTGGTTGGGTGGTTATTTGGGAAATAGTTTATGATGTAATCTTTAATGAAATTAGAAGAAAAAGAAAAGAGAATATTTATAAGAAATTAGCTAATTCAGATATTATTTTCATAGATAAGTAAATATTATTTTGAGACTTATTTTTTGAATTTTAAAAGACATGTAAGTATTTAAATTATTTACATGTCTATATTTTTAAACTCTTGCGCAACCATCTACTCCTAAGATTTGACCTGTAATATAAGAAGCCATGTCACTTGCTAAAAATAGAAATGCGTTTGCTATGTCTTCTGGTTCACCTATTCTTCCTAGAGGTATTGATTTTATTAGAGGTTCAATCATGTTTTCTGGAAGAGAAGCAACCATATCTGTTTTTGTTATACCAGGCGCTACTGCATTTACTCTAATACCTAATGGTGCTAATTCTCTTGCGAGAGATAAAGTTATACCATTTACTGCGAATTTACTAGCAGGATACATTACTCCTGCAGGTTGTCCGTATTTACTTACCATTGAACTTGTGTTTAAAATTACTCCTTTTGTTTCTTTTAAATATGGAATAATTGCTTTTGAACATATGAACACAGATTTTATGTTTACGTTTTCAACTTTTTCGTATTCTTCTATAGAAAATTCTTCTATTTTTGTGTTTGATGAGATTCCAGCGTTATTTACTAGAATGTCAATTCGTCCATACATTGAATGAATATTTTTAAAACATTCTTTAATACTTTGTTCATCACTAAGGTTTGGGTAAAGCCCTATTACTTCATAGTTTTGATTTTCATTTTTGAGTTTTTCTAATGCTTTATTTACTGTTTCTTCTCTAGAGCCCAAAAGAATTACTTTGGCATTATTTTGTAAGAATTTTCTTACTATTTCATAGCCTATCCCTCTAGTGCCACCTGTTACTATTGCTACTTTATCTTTTATCATATTTTATTTTCTCCTTTTACCATATCAAATATATAAATGATGCTATAATGAAGAGCGTAGATAATAAACTTGCTATTAATCCTATTATTCCATATACAGATTTTTTCTTTCTTGAGCCTAGCACAGATAATACTAGTGCTGGTATTGAAGGCGCTAATGGAATCATACAAAATATTATCGCACAATATATCTTTATTATTAATTCTTCACTTATAAGTTCTCTACGTCCTACGCTTAATCCTAGTGACATTATCAAAATTATTAGAAATCCTATTATTCCTAATACCATTCCGATTATAGAAAATATTTCTTCTTTATTTATTTTAGCATTATTATTTGGGACTTTACTTATAAATTTCCCACATTTTATACATATATCTGCTTGTTCTTCTAATTTAGCACCACAATTAGTACAATATTTATTCATTTTTACTTCCTTCTTCCTTTTTATTATTTTTCCTTTTTCATACTAAGAGACTTTTTTACTTTAGCTATAAAAACTTTTCCATTTTCAAATACTATATACTCATCATATTCTATATCGTCTATTGGATATATATTTCTAACTCTTTTTAATTGCTTTTTGCCTTCTAAAAACGATTGTAAGTCCCCATTTAATTTTATATATTCTAAGACGCTATATTCATATTTTTCTTGAAATTCACTGACAAATCCAAAAATTCTTTCTTTTAACAATGGTTCTATTTTGTTTGCCATTTTACTATTATGAGTTTTTATTGCGTTTAAGTAAGAAGCAACTACATTTTCATATGAAATATAAGCATCTACTCCTAAAATGTTACTTTTTCGTGGGTAAGAGAGCAGAAACTTTGCTGTAGGGCTTTCTATTTTTATAAGAAATTCTCTAATAGGTAATGTGCTATTTTCAATTTCAAAGTATGCTATTTCAGTTATCATTAATCCTATTTCTTCTCTTATTTCTTTGGATTTTTCAAGTCCTAATGTTTCATAAGCTTCTTCTGCTATTGTGCCTAGTGAATTATAGTCTACTACCATGTAGTTCTCTTTAATTATTTTTACTTCTTCTTTCATTTTTTCCTTTCAACAAATCACCTTTATTCTTTCATTTTTATTTTATCATGTATAAATATATATGTAAATTAGTTGATATTATATTTTTAGAAAAAAAGAGAAGGATTTTACTATTAATTATAGATATAATCCTTAACTTTATTCAAAAAATTTATATAATGGTACATTTAATGCTTCACTTATTTTGTATAAGTTATATAACCCTATTCCTTGAGTGTTCTTTTTACTTTCTAAGGCACCTATAAGAGAGGTTGATACTCCTACTATACTTGCTAATTTTCTTTGTGACATGTTCCCACCATCAGCATTATATAAAAGTCTATATTTTTTTACGTTTTTACCTATTAATTCATTCAACTTTATTTCGGTCATTTTCAAAACCTCCTTTATTTTATGAATGTGCCTAGCAGTACGAACTCACTACTTTTCGATTTTAAATACCACTAGGCACGGTTGACATCGGCACTTATGGCTTCACTCACTACACTTTTATAAG
>CAJUGE010000104.1 GCA_910586295.1 uncultured Bacilli bacterium
ATATGGAGTAAAGAAGAGTTTAAAGATTATATGAAAAGCCGTATGCAGGAAAACTGCACGTACGGTTTTGTGAGGGGCGATAGACTAACCTCTCATTAAAACAAAAGAAAGAGAGGTGGGGTCGAGTTGTCTACTCGACTGAAAAAATGGCAACAACAGTAAATTTCATTAATTATGTATGTGAACAATTAGAAGGCATAGGAAGTATTAGATACAGAAAAATGTTTGGAGAATACATGGTATATGTAAATGATAAACCAGTAGTACTAGTATGTGACAATATAGTATTTGTAAAAAAATTAGACATAATAGAAGAACAAATGAAAAATGCCGAAACGGCTATTCCATACAAAGGAGCAAAAGAACATTACGTTTTAGACATAGATAACTCTGAATTTTCAAAAAAAATAGTATCAGAGTTAGAAAAAATCACTAAAATTCCAAAAAAGAAAACCGCTTCAAAAAATTTATAATAGACTAACAATTTTATATTTACGTGCATTAGGGCAATAATTATTTACACACTTTTAAATTTATAGTAAAATATAATTGTAATAATAAGATAATTTGAAGAAAGAATATCTTAAATTTAGAGGGTGAATATGAAAGAGAAAAAGCAAAGATTAATAGATAACATAGTAATAGTTATAGGTCTATCTTTTACTATGTTAATAATATTTTTAATAGTAAGTCAGATTAACACAAAAACAAGTTTTTCAGACACAATAGAAGAAAAAGAATTTACTTATTTATCAGACATACCATACATCAAAGAACAAAGTAGTGTTGGATGGGGAAACATAACAATTGATCAAACTGTAGAAAATGCAAATATGATTTCATTAATAGTAAGTGGACAAAGAAAATACTTCCTAAAAGGAATGGGAGCACATGCCACAAGTACACTAGTATACGATATATCAAACTATAATTATGATTACTTTTCAACTTATTATGGAGTCGATGCTAGCCGTGGAACTACTAGTGATGGCGTAAAAATACATATATATACTTCGACAGATGGAATAAACTGGGATTTAGAAAATGAAGTATCCCCACCAGTAAAAAAAGGAGACACAGAAGCAGGATACATAGAAGTAGATATTAAAAATAAAAAATACATTAAACTTTTTTGTAGACAACATGGAAGTGCTACTGGAGATCACTGCGTTTATGGAGGAGCAAAACTTTATAAAGAGGGATACACAGAAGAAGTACAAAAACTAGATTTTATAAAAACAATAGAGGAATATGACGAAATACTAAAAAACTTAAGCCTAGAAGATCAAATAAACAATAAAGAACTCGTATTATTACAAAGAGAATTAGTTAAACATGTAGGATATGATATGTTACTAAATGTAGCTGCTTTAGATAAAACATACGAAGAAACATTAAGATGGCTTATGACAGACGTAGATAACTTAAGGTTATACATAAATGGTGGAGAACCTACTGGTGGAAATTACGTAAGTTCATTAAAAATTCTAACTAAACTATACACAAACTTTAAAGAGGACTTTAACATAACAAAAAAGTCTAAATATGACAATGTAATAGGCGACGTCTACAAGAGGATGGCTATCACTTTATCACTAACGCATACATCAACAGTTGCACTATGGATGCAGCCGAGTGAAGCCTCTAACCAATCGGATCCAGTAACACGTTATGAAATATATAAAAAACTATATTCAGAAGAAAAATTTGTTGTATCAGATAGCATAGATATTACTAAGTGGTTTGAAAGTTACACCGTAGAAGAAATGCGTTTTGTAATGAATAACATAATAGATGATGAATCAATAATATGGCTAAATGAATATACGCAAAAACAAATAGATGCTCACCCTAAGCAAGTTTGGACATACTTAACTCCGCACCCTTATATGGCCTATGTATGGCCAAATTATGGAAATCCAGTTTTCCACGATCCAGATAGAAAAGAATATTGGGACAATCTATATGATGGAATATTCTCTAAATATGGAGTCACTTATTCAAGTGGAGATAACAAAGTATACAAAGTTTGGATGAACTTCAGAAATGAATTTGGAACAGGTGCAGTTTGTGGTGGAATCTCTAAAACAGGTTCTAACATACGTACAGTACATGGTATTCCAGCTGCAGTAATTGGACAACCTGGACATGCAGCTATAATATACTACACACAAAACTCCGAAGGAAAAGGATACTGGGGAATAGACAATGACGTAAGTGGTTGGGTATATTCAGAAAAAGGAGAAAGAATGCTCCTAAACTGGGGTAACGATAGACGTTACGCTAAAGGATATACAGTTCCTTACATGGCAATGGCGCAAGAAGCACTAAATAGATTTGATGAATATCAAAAATCGAGAGAAATACTAATGCTTGCAGATCTATATCAAGATGACAAAGTAAAAAGAGAAGAATACTTATGGACATCTTTAAAAGAACTAGACTTTAATGTAGACACATGGTACGAACTAATAATGCTTTACAATAGCGATGACACAAAAACAGAAGAAGACTACTATAACCTAGCAAGTAAACTAAGTCAATCCTTACTAGAATATCCACTTCCATACTACCAATTAATGGCATTAATCACACCACATATGACATCTCCAGAATATAAATTTAACTACTCATTATTATTAGCAAATACTTTAACACAAGGAAAAAATTATAACGGAACAGATGTATTACAACCTTCACTTACTAGACTATTAGCAAACTACTTACTAGGTATCACAGACACAACACTTGCTTCATT
The DNA here is from genome assembly GCA_910586295.1 of uncultured Bacilli bacterium. GTDB lineage: Bacteria > Bacillota_I > Bacilli_A > RF39 > UBA660 > MGBC139354. The sequence continues at coordinate 2,759 of CAJUGE010000104.1, forward strand.
CTCATTTAACGGAGAAGATGCAGGAAAAATAGTGTTATCTAGTAGATTTGATGGTTCAGGTATAAGATGGGATTATAGCCTTGATGGCAAAAAAACATGGAATGAAGTAGCGTTCACTGGAAACGAAGAACACAAATATCAACTAACAAAAGATGAAATAGAAAGCATAACAGCAGAAAATGATATATACGTTCATATTGTAGGTGCTGCTTACAACGATGAAAACATACTTAAAATAGACATAACAGATAATGAAATTTCAGAGAGTAACTACTTTAGAAATGACTTAGAAAATAGAATTTTAGGTATAGACCTAACCTATGAATGGAGAAACAGTGAGAACGATTCGTGGACATCTTACGCTGTGAAATCACCAGACAATACAGGAGACAAAACATTACAAATAAGACAAGCACCAAACGGTACAAGATTAGCGAGCAATGTACTAACATTCAATTTTACAGAAGACAATCAACCAGACACAAGAAAATATATACCAGTATCGCACTTATCTTTACATGAAGTATCCACAGAAGCAGTAAGTAACGGTGGAAGTGCAATATATGCCTTAGATGCAAACTACCTCACTAGATGGCACTCAGCATGGAATGGTTCAGACACACAAAGATATATAACAGTAAAATTAGATAAACCAAGAGTAATCTCAGCAGTAGAATTTGTACCTGCAGGTGGAGGAAACGGAAAAATATATGATGGAACTATCTGGGGAAGTATGGACGGAGAAAATTGGTCAGTACTTACAAGCAGAACTAATTTAACTTACACTAACCAAGCAAACACAATTGATCAAGCAATTGCAAACACTAAAAGTTTTGATATAGAGAATCCAATACAAGTACAATATATAAAAATCGTCGCAGATAGAACAAACGGAAATTGGTTTACTGCAAGAGCATTTAACTTTTTTGAAGATTATACACAAAACCCTTATCCAACTGCAAGCATAGGATTTGACAAAACAGAACCAACAAACACAAACGTAATAGCAAGACTAATAAATCCAAGCGTTCCTATCAAAATAACAAATAACGGAGGAAGTGATACTTACACGTTCACAGAAAATGGAAGTTTCACATTTGAATTTATAAACGAAGCAAACGGACAAACAGGCGAGGCAACTGCAACAGTAACTTGGATAGACAAAACCGCACCAACTGCAGAAATAAGATATGACATAAAATCCTTAACAAACAAAGATGTAACCGCAACACTAGTTCCAAGTGAAGACATAACAGTACTAAATAATGGTAACTCTGACTCAGACAATCCAAACAGTGATCCAATGACTCATATGTTTTTAGACAATGGAGAGTTCACATTTGAATTTAAAGATGCTGCAGGAAACATAGGAACAGCGACAGCCAAAGTTGACTGGATAGATAGAACAATGCCTAATGTATTTATAAACTTCAGTGAAACAGAAATAACTAATAAAGACGTAATAGTAACACTAGAATTTGACAAGCCAAATGTAGAAGTTCTAAATAATGGTGGAAAAACCACTTATACATTTGTTGATAATGGAGAGTTCACATTTGCATTTAGAGATGAAGCAGGAAACGAAAGAACAAAAACAGTCACAGTAAATTGGATAGACAAAGTAGCACCTAATGCATACATAGAATATAATCCATCTAGTAAAACCGAAGGACCAGTAACAGCAAAAATATATAGTGATGAAGAAATAAGAGTTACTAATAATGGAGGAAGTGATACATACACCTTTACTACTAATGGTTCATTTGAATTTACTTATGAAGATCATCTTGGAAATAAAGGAAAAATAACTGCTATAGTTGATTGGATAAAAACGGAAGAACAACCTAATTATCCAAGTACACCAGATAATCCAAATAAGCCATCAACACCAAGTAGTCCAAATAATCCTAACAATGGAAATAATAGTTCAAATGGATCTTCAAATAACCCAGATAATATAGGAAACAATGGTAATAACGACGATAATTCAGGAAGTAATACACAAAATCCAGACGTAGAAAATCCTAAACCGACTTATAAAGATTATTCTGTAAACAATATAAAAGCGAGCATACTAGAAAATGCCATAAACGAAAATTTAATACTTATAAGCAGTAAATTTATAACTACTGACGAATTAAAGAATAGATTTGGCTCTAACAGTGAATACATAGAACTTTATCTTGAAAACCACAACAATGAAAAAGTTAATATAGCAAGCAAAGTAAAACTAACTATAAAACTTGATAAAGAAAAAGAATTTCTAGGAATATATGAAATAAGAAATGGAAAAGTTCAAGAATTAAAATACACAAAAAATAATAATGAAATAGAACTTGAAACAAATGGCCTAGGAAAATATGTAGTACACTATAAAGACGATACATCAGATGTAGTAATTAAAGAAAACAAAAATACATTAATATGGTTCATTCTAGGAAGTATAATTGTATTGTTATTTGTAATCGGCGCAATAGTTAGTAAACATAAATCAAAGGCTAATGCAAAAGAAATTTAAGGCAAGTCAATAACAGGCTTGTCTTTTAATAATATATAAACTCTACGTTTAGTTTGGTTAAATATTAAACAAAACAAGATATAATGAAGCAGAAAGGAGAAAACATGAATCAAAAACGTATAGGAGAATTTATCTCAAAACTGAGAAAAGAAAAAGAAATGACTCAAGTAGAACTTGCAAACCATCTAGGCGTAACAGACCGTGCAATAAGTAAATGGGAAAATGGAAGAGGACTACCAGACTTATCATTAATAAGAGAATTATGTGACATACTAGGAATATCTATAAATGAATTATTAAATGGAGAAAAAATAAAAAAAGAAGAATACAAAAAAGTTTCAGATAATAACTTAATTAATACACTAGAATATGGAAAACAAGAATTAAAGAAAAGAAATAAAGTCTCTATATTAATAATATCTATTGTAATGTTGATAACCTTAACTTTATTAACATTATTTATGATAGATACTCACAGAATGAGAAATGACTTACCTGTATTATTTAGTACTTGGGGTTTAGATTACTACCCACCAATAAACTTAGAAGAAGAAAAAATCACTATTGCTATTGAAGAGCACATAATAAACACTAATGACTCAGAAAGCCCTCACTACAATAATGAAAAATACTTTACAGGCATTGAAAAATTTCTTATTAAAGAATTAAAAGAAAACTCAATATATGAAGTATATACCTGGGTATTATCAGAAAGTTTTTATAGAAAGGATAATGAAATTATAAATGATGGTGGCTACTCAATGCCAATAAAATTTACACTCATAAAAGAAAATAATAACTACATAGTCACAAATGAAGAATATCCTAACGACTTTAAGTACAAAGAAGACATAAAAAGAATTTTCCCTAAAAGTATTATTAACAAAATCGAAAGTGTGAATAGAGATGGAACAATAGAAAAACTAGAACTAGAAATACAAAAACAAGTAAAACTTTATTTTCACGAATAACAAAAGGCAATAATATAAGCCTTTTTATTTTACTAATTTTAAAAGATAAATTATAAAAAACGGTAACTTAGTATAAAATTGATACAAAGTGTATTGACAACCAAACTACTTTGTATTAAAATGTAACTATGTTGAAAGGAGAGAAAGAAAATGAAAATTTTAAAAGTAGGTTTAGGATGGGGAATTGAACAAATATGTACAGGAAAAGGAAATGGTGGTGGAGGATGTGGCGCTACACTTCAAGTAGAAAAAGATGACATCTATATGACATCAAGAGGATACTATGATGGCTCAACTGATTACTTCTATACATTTAGATGTCCATGTTGTCAAGTTGAAACAGATATAGAAGAAAAACTTGTACCATCAGGAATTAGGGAATTAGCAAGAACTAAAAGAAGATAAAAAAGAAAAGGAGATTATTATGAATTGGAATGTTACATGCTACTGTATATCTTGTATGTCACTATTAAAAGTTGAAAATGAAGATATAAAAGCAAAATTATATAAAAGTCAAAACTTTTACTATACATTTAGATGTCCGTGCTGTAATATAGAAAATGAAATAATTTCAAATATAATTCCATCAAGTATAAAAATAATATCACTAAAAAATTTGAAATCTCATTTGAAAGGACTTAAATTATATGAAAGATTTAAAATTTAAAATGGCATATACTACAGATTTAATAATATTTGGAATAGATAGTAGAAAAACCAAAAATGCACGTTCACTACCAGAAAAACACCTAAGCATATTACTAGTCAAAAGAGATAAAGAACCATTTAATAATATGTGGTGTTTACCTGGTGGATTCGTTAATCTCAATGAAACAAGTAAAGAAGCGAGTTTAAGAGTATTAACAAAAGAAACTAATCTTACTAATGTTTATATGCAAGAACTAAAAGTAAGTGATGAAATATTACGTGATCCTAGAGGCAGAGTTATATCTGTGTCTTACATGTCGCTTATTGACAGAACAAAAATAACAGAAGAACTAAGAAAAGAAGCAAGTTGGTTTGACGTAAAAGTAGAAGAAAAGAAAGATAAAATAAGTATTGTTCTCTCAAACGAAATAGATAAAGTAAAATATGAAGTATTACGAAAAGCAATTGATGCTAAAAGTGACGAGTATGAATACACAATATGCACTGAGAATAGCCTAGCATTTGACCATAGCAAGTTAATAGTAGAAAGCCTAATGGAACTAAGAAACAAAGTAAATAACACAGACATAGTATTTAATCTAATGCCAGAATCATTTACAATAGGAGAATTAAAACAAGTATATGAATTATTATTAAATAAAAAACTTATAAACTCTGCCTTTAGAAGAGTAATAAAAGACAAAGTAACTTTAACAAATGAAATAGTTAAAACAGGAGGACATAGACCATCTATATTATGTAAGTATAAGGAGAATAATTATTAAAATGGAAGAATTAGTAAATGTTTATGACGAAAAAACAGAAGAGAAAACAGACAAAATAATAACTAAAATAGAAGCACACGCAAAAGGAATCTGGCATAGTGCTATTCACATAATTATAATAAATAAAGAAAAAACAAAAATATTACTTCAAAAAAGATGTGAAGAAAAAAAGTTTTTTCCAAATATGTGGGACATCTCAGTAGGCGGGCATATAAGCGCTAACGAAGAACCATTAACTACTGCAAAAAGGGAGCTAGAAGAAGAGCTAGGACTAAATCCAAAAGAATATGAATTTAAATTTATAACAAAAATAAAAGAAGAATTTATAAACAATGGGATTAACAGCAAGGAATTTGTCTACGTATACTTAATAATAGGTGACATTAACACTTCTAAAATAACCCTTCAAAAAGAAGAAGTAAGTGACTTTTTGTGGACGACAAAAGAAGAACTTAATAAGCTTATAGAAAATAAAGTAATTATTAATCATAAAGAAGAATTTGAATTAATTAATGAAATTATTAAATAGACGTTAACCTAGGCTGTAATGAATTCATTGCAGTTTTTTCTTAACCAAATAGCCAAAGAAATAGACAAAAATAACAATATAAAATATTTGAATAATCATATTCATTTTGTTAGAATAGAAAAATAATATTTAAGATTGTGAGAAAAACTATGAAAAATATAGAAAAATTAAATTTAAAAGATAAAAAATACATAATATTTGATTTAGATGGTACACTTATTGATTCTATTGGCATATGGAATGATGTAGACAATATTCTAATTAAAAGGTATGCAAATATAGATATTAACAAAAGTACTATACAAGATGAAAGAGATACCTTTCTTAACAACAATCCAAATGGAAACACATATCTCAATTATTCGCAATATTTAATAGAACGATATAAAATAAAAGGTATTTCAAAAGATGAATTAACAGAAGAAAGAATAAAAATTTTTAGAGAAGCTTCATTAGAAATATCTTTCAAACCAGATGTAGCAAATCTTATTAAAAGATTGAAGGAGCTAGGATTCATACTTATTCTTGCTACCATGTCTGGAACTAGCCAAATCCAACAATACTCTAGTTTAAATACCAACATGATTAAAGAAATGAATCTATTAGAAGAATTTAATCTAATTATAACTAAGGATGATGTTATTAACAAAAAACCACATCCAGAAATCTATTTTAAAGCAATGGAACACTATAATGCTAAGCCACATGAATGCTTGATTTTTGAAGATTCATATACAGGGGTAATATCTGCTAAAAATGCAAATATTGATGTAATAAATATTTATGATAAATATGCAGATATAGATAGAAACTTAATAGATGAACTAACAACTTATAAGATTAATAGTTACAAAGAATTTATAGAATATATAAATAATTTATATAATAACAAATCTAAAACCTTAAAAATCTAAATTAATAATTTGTTCTTAAAATAAAAATTTTCTAATATACTTTAATGGTGAAAACAATGTTTAATATTAAAGGTCTATCGGACGAAGAAGTAAAAAAAAGTAGAGAAATGAATGGAACAAATCAAATCACAGGACACAAGAGAAATACATTACTAAGTTTGATAATAGAATCTCTAAATGATCCAATTATCAAAATACTTATGATTGCTTTAGGTATTAAAGTATTGTTTCTTTTTCATGATAGTGACATATATGAAACCATAGGAATCATAGTTGCTATCATTCTAGCAAGTGTTATTAGTAGTCTATCAGAATATGGTAGTGAAAAAGCATTTGTAAAACTAACTAATATGACCAGTAAAGTTATGGTAAAAGTTTTTAGAAATTCTAAACTTATAAGTGTCCCCATAGATGAAGTAGTATTGGGAGACTCAGTCTATTTAGAAAGTGGAGACAAGATTCCTGCTGATGGGGAACTAATCAAAGGTGAATTAAGTGTTGACGAATCCATGCTTACTGGAGAATCTAAAGAAAAAAATAAAGGGATAAAAGACACACTATATAGAGGAAGCATTATAACCAGAGGCAGTGCAGTTATGGAAGTTTATAACATAGGTAATGACACTTACTATGGTAAAATTGCTAAAGATATTCAAGAAAAAACTCCAGATAGTCCACTTAAAAATAGACTTAGAGATTTAGCAAAATTTATTAGTAGAATTGGCTATGTTTGTTCTTTTTTAGTTATGATTTCCTATCTATTCAATGCTATAATTATAAGCAATAATTTTGAAATGGATAAAATTATAGAAACTATAAGTAGTTTTAGAACTATGGCCCCACATCTTTTATACGCACTTACTTTAGGTGTAACCATAATAGTTGTTGCAGTTCCAGAAGGACTTCCAATGATGATAACATTAGTTCTCTCTTCTAATATGAAAAGATTACTAAAGAATAATGTTTTAGTCAGAAAACTAGTCGGCATAGAATCCAGTGGAAGTCTCAACATTTTATTTAGCGATAAGACAGGAACTATTACTAAAGGGAAACTCGAAGTAATAGGTGTTATGAATAGCGAAGGAAAAACCTACAAAACTTATAATGAAATTAATTCCAAGATGAGCGAGTTTTTCTTGCTTGGTCTACTATATAATAATGCTTCTAATTTTAGTGGAAAAGAAGTAATTGGCGGAAACGTTACAGACCGTGCTATTTTGAGATTCATAGGTAACGTATCTAAAAATAAATGTAAAATTTTAGAACAAGAAGAATTTGATAGTAAAAAGAAATATTCAAGTGTTAAAGTTAACTACGATAAAGAAAGCACATTTTATAAAGGTGCATATGAAGTTATTATAAATAAATGTACTAGAGAATTAAGAGAAGACGGAAGTTTAAGTCTTATAAAAGATAAGAAAAAACTTATTAATCTTGGAGACGATTATACTAGCAAAGGTGTAAGAGTACTAGGAGTCTCTTATGAAAAAAATGGAAGTATGACTTTTATTGGATTTGTTCTTATTAAAGATGAAATTAGAGAAGAAGCGATAAAAGGAGTAGAGATGTTCAAAAATGCTGGCATACAAACAGTTATGATCACTGGTGATAATGCCTTGACTGCTAAGAATATTGCAAAAGAAGTTGGACTGATAGAAAATGAAGATGATTTAGTACTTACTAGTGAAGACTTAAAAATGATGAGTGACGAAAAAATCAAAGAGATTTTACCTAAAATACGAGTAGTAGCAAGGAGTTTGCCAGAAGATAAAAGAAGATTAGTTTACTTAAGTCAAGAAAAAGGATTAGTTGTCGGAATGACAGGGGATGGTGTAAACGATGCTCCTGCATTGAAACGCGCAGATGTTGGATTTGCCATGGGAAGTGGAACAGAAGTAAGCAAAGAGGTAAGTGATATCATAATTCTTGACGATAATTTTCTTAGCATTGCAAAAACTATTTTATTTGGAAGAACTATTTTTAAAAGCATAAGAAAATTTATAATTTTTCAGTTAACTGTTAATATAACTGCAGTGAGTTTATCTGTTATCGGTCCGTTCTTTGGTATAGTCGCACCTATAACTGTCATTCAAATGTTATGGATAAACATGGTCATGGATACTTTGGCAGGAGTAGCTTATGCCTTTGAGCCACCAAAAATAGAATATATGAGTGAAAAACCTAAAAAAAGAGACGAAAAAATTATGAACTCTTATATGATGAACGAAATTTTGATTACTGGTTCTTACATGAGTTTACTTTGTATGTTTTTTCTAAAGTCAGATTTTATAAAAAGCTTATACAGAGTAGGGAATAAAGACGCTTATATTATGACTGCATTTTTTGGCTTATTTATATTTATGACTATTTTTAACGCTTTTAATGCAAGGACACACAGATTAAACATTCTTGCAAACGTTACCAAAAACAAAGCATTTTTAACAATAATTTTATTTGTCGCCTTAGTACAAATTGGTATGATTTATTTTGGAGGAAGTATATTTAGAACTACTGGACTTAGTTTTATAGAATTTGACGTGATGTTAATACTAGCGTTCAGTGTCATACCTTTCGATTTTATTAGAAAAATCATCCTCAAAAAGTGTGGTAAAAGTTTAGGTGTATAAAAAAACTCTTAAAGATAATTCTTTAGGAGTTTTACTTGATTTTCACCAAATTCTAATACATCATTAGCTAACTTTAATACATCTTTATTGGCTTCTTTTTTATAATCCTTAATCTTTACTTCCATATTTATATTACCCATAGAGAAACCACGAATAAGTATATCTGCTATTTTAGAATCAGAATTATCTTTCTTAACTTCATGAGACATTGCAGTAGATGCAGTTAAATCTTTCAAAAGAGAAGAATGTTTAATATTCAATTTTTCTTTTTTTAACAAACTCTTTACTTTTTTATAGAACGCTTCATATCTTTGAAGTTGTTCTTCTAATATAAATTTTATCTTATTTTCTTTATTTTTAATTAATGTCAAAAGCTTCTTGGTACTTGTTAATCCCATTTTAGTATTGTCATGAATCAAGATTAATAATTCATTAGTTTCATTCATTTTTATCACCTATAATTAATATGTTCGAATTAACTATAAATATACAGAAAAAATTTGCACGAAATACGTTAATTTTTGCTTTAAATTCTTAGACACAATTTAGTAGCATAAAAATCTTTTACTTTTTGTCACATATGGAGTATAATTTAAAATTGGGAGGTAAAAAGATGGGAAGAGTTATGAAGTACTTCTATATGGTTTTAACAGCAGTATTCATCCTATTCACTGCATTTGAAGTATATATGTATATGAAAATGGATGCCAATTATGTCGGTATATTTTATTTGTTGTTTAATTTTTTTATCATGTTTATGCTATTTACTACTGCTTATAACTACGATAATGCCAATAAGAAAATTAGATTTAGTAAAAATATAATTGCAATTATTATTGGAGTTTTTACAAGTTTCATACTTACATTTATATTATCTCATGCTTTTAGTTACACCGATAGTTCTTATGTTTTTAACGAATCGATTTTTGTTATTAGCAAAGTAATTAAACCAATTATTTATTTTCTAATATTATCAACAAGTATATTAGAATTAAAGTTTGTAAAATGAATTAGATGCCTTTAGTAGGGTATCTCTTTTTTAACATTCTACTAAATTTTTAGATGACTACTTAATTAGTGATAAAATAGAAGTTTTGAAAAATTAGTGAAATATATTGTTTTTTAGTTGTTTTTATTATAAAATTACTTTGAGGTGTTAAGAATAGTGAATAAGAAAAAATTAAAAAAATTTTGGAATAAATTTAAGCTACCAATAATTGTTGTAATTTTATTAGGAATTTTTGTAGTGCTTTCGACATTAATTGGAGATAAAGTTGAAAAAGATGAAGTAGATAATTGGATCGAGGAGACTAAGAAGAGCCAATACGTTGTTACATTACTTAGCCAAACCACATGTAGTCATTGCCTTGCATTTAAGCCAGTTGTTAATGAAGTTGTAGAAGAGTATGGTGATAAATTTAAGTTTAAAGTTTTTGAAATAGATACAATTACTAATACTGCAGTTAGAAATAAACTTATTTATGCTTATGATATTAAGTTTGAAGGTACTCCACATTTATTTGTCACTTACAAAGGTGAGTTACTTGGAGAGTTTGAAAATATCGAACGTACAAAAGAAAATTTAGTAGAATTTTTGAAAGATAAAGGCGTGCTTGAATAATTTTAAACGTCTTTCTTTTGTTTTTTGAGGAAGTATTATGATTAAGAAATTTATGTATGTTATTTTAATATTAAGCGTCATAATAATTATTAAATTTTTTATGGCAGGGTATAGTATTTCTTATAAAGTTGGAGAATTTAAAATAAAAGAAGAAGCAGATAGAGATACTATGTATTTTGAAATTAGTTTAGATGGTAATATTTACAATTATATGTTTTACAATGCTAGAAAACTTACTAAAAAAAGAGTTAAAGAAGTTAAAGTTGAAGAAATTGGGAACAGTGTTTGTCTTACTCCAATAATTAAAGGACTAGATTCCTACACTGTTTGCAATGATAACAGTACTTTGTTAAGTGTAGCTCTTGCCAAGGAAGAAAAAAATAGTTTTAATAGTGATGAAGATTTTAATTACAATAAAAACTTAACTAAAAACGAATATGTTTTAATTTGGAAGTATGATGGATTTTATTATATTAATGGTGACGAGCAAAAGAGCATTAATATATTTAATAAAGATAGATATTCTAACGATTTAATGTATCAAAAAGATAAATATTTGATTTTCCCTAAATATGGTGAAGATTACCTGTTTTCTGACTTTATAATCTTAGACATGGTTAAAGGAGAATACAAAACTATAAGTACTGAGTATAAAATTAATTATAATAGTAAGGTAGTCGGAGAACACAAAACAAGCATTTTCATTTTTGATTTTACAAGTAACAAACTTTATGAAATTAATTATAAAAAGCGCAAATGCAAACTAGTTGGAGATGAAATAAAAGGTTATATCAAATATGTCGATGGTAAAAAAGACAGTGCTACCTTAGATGATTACATAAAAGATAAATATACTTTTTTTGATAACGAAAATGAGTATTTAAATGTCGATAAGAACTATTTTAGTTATAACAAAAATAGTGATATAAGATTCAAATATTATAGTGACGAAGACGTTCGCTTTATAAATAACTATCAAGATAATCTGTATTTTATAAGTAAAGATAATCTACTAAAATATAATAGAAACAAAATAGAAGTTTTAGTTCATTATTTTGAATTTAATTTTAATAATGGCAATATTGTCTTTGTCTATAATAAATAACTTTTTTCAATAATTCGCATACAATAAAAGTAGGTGAATGAAATGAATGAATTTAGAAAAGTTTTGGATACCGAATATTATACTTATTACACAATCGAGAGCGGGGATACTTTATACAGCATAAGTAAAAAATTTAATGTAAATCCTAAGCTAGTAGCAGAGTTAAATGGATTAGAAGTAGATGAATATATTTATCCAAAACAAACTTTAATTATTCCTAAAAAAGGGATTCAATATTATATTACAAAAGAAAACGATACTTTAAAGACTGTATCTAACTTATTTGGAACAGATGAAGGTAAAGTAGCCCAGCAAAATAAAACAATTTATTTATTACCCGAGCAAATGATATTTTATAGAGAAAATTAGGCTATTAGCCTTTTTTTTAAATACTTTTGATGTTATAATTCTCATAGAAATGGTAGGGTATTATGAAAACTAATAAAATAATTTTATTAACTATAATCTTTATTGGAATAATTTTTTCTATTTGTTTATATTTTTATGATAGAAAAGATTATCACAAAATGGATTTAAGTGAAGTTAAAACTGTTTATGTTAATAAGACTGGAAAAGCAATAGAGCTTGAGAAAAGTAAAGCAAATGAATTTTTAAACATTATAAAAAGATTAAACAATGGCATGAATTATAAAAGTGAAGATTATTTTAAAAATGAAGAATTAGAATATGTAGTAAGTCTAGTTAAAGATGAAAATGATTCGCAATTAATTTATATTTTTAACAGAAATGGTAAAAAATATTTTTATGCTCCAGGTAGTGGAACTTTTAAACTTTCAAAAGAAAAATATGAACGAATTTTACTTTGTTTTCCTACCTTTATAGACGAAGACTTATCTGATTTTTATAATGACGAAATTCTTAGTAAGTATACAAAAATTACTGAATTACCTAAAGGCTACACTATCGAAAAAGATAATAAAGATGTTATATATATAAACAATAATGAATTTATTAATAAGAATTTAATAGTAGATTTTTTAAAGAACTACGAGAATAAAGAATTTGCTTTCATGAGATTATTAACTATTACTGTAGAGGGAAATAGCATAATATATGATATTAAATATGATAATGATTTAAAGAAAATTATTGTTATTGCAGATTATTCTAGAGATGACTACAATAAAGAAGACATAAAAAAACTTCAATATACAAATGTTGAATACAAAAAAGAGTGTTTAAGCTTTTATAATATAAATAATCATGAAGAAGAAAGCTTAGAATTTTGTCTTCAAGATTTTATAGATTGATAATGTTACATAAAGTCTTTTAAATAACAATATTAAATTATTTTCTTATAATTTAGAAGAAGACGAGAATAATTTGTTTCAAAAAACACAAAGAAACGTTTGACACAAAAAAATTTTTATGATATTATGTATATACTAGAGATGCTACGCACTTCATCGATTAGGGTGTGTTAAGTACTGTGGAGATTGAAAATTCGTAGAAGAATAAAACTTGTAGTGGTTTGAAATATGAATTTTTCTTATATTTTCAAAGAATAAAGGAGAGGGAATAAAATGATTATAAAAAAACCTTATGCATTTTTAATTAAGCATTTTCGTTTGATTCATTTAATACTGTCCTCTTTACTAATCTTTTTGGCATATAAAACTCACTCTGTTTACAAATTTTTTAATGATTATGTCAAAAATGGCTATTACACTTATTCTTCGGAAATTTCTGGAACTTATATTAATTTTTATATGTTTCTAGCAATTGTAGGAATATTAGTAGTAGCAGCATTTATTTATCTCTTAATGAAATGGAAAAAGAAAAGCAGACTTTACTATATTTTAGTATCTATTTTCTATATGATTTTATTTATAGGCTTACTAGTTTATTTTAACACTTTTCTAAACTTATTAAATGAACCACTTGGAGTACAGGCTGTCAGGGCTTATCGAGATATAATTTTTATGTTATATGTTCCACAATATTTATTTATAATATTTGGACTTATACGTGGAATTGGGTTTGATATTAAAAAGTTTGACTTTAAAAAAGATTTAGCAGATTTAGATATTAAAGAGGAAGACCAAGAAGAAATAGAAGTTACATTTGGACAAAATAGTTATAAATATAAGAGAAAAGCTAGACGAGCATACAGAGAAATTAAATATTATGCTATTGAGAATAAATTCTTTTTTGGAGTTATATGTGGAACGCTTGCTTTAGTACTAATATTAGTTGTTTACGTTAATTTGAATGTATTCACTAAAAAATATAAAGAAAATGATTTCTTTACAGTTGACGGAGTTGTTTTCCAAGTATTAGATTCTTACGAAACAGATATGGATTTAAAAGGTAATAAAATAAATTCACTTTACAAATATATCGTCATAAAAGTGAGTATGAAAAATACAAATGAATATAGAACAAATTTAGAAACAAGAAATCTAAGGCTTATGTTAGATGATAAAATTTATTATCCAACTCTTTCTAAGTTCGATTATTTTAGAGATTTAGGAAGAGGGTATACTAAAGAAAATTTATATTCTGGAGAAACTTATGAGTATTTATTTGTTTATGAAATACCTAAGGATACAAAGTATAATAAAGCGACATTTAGAATGATAGATAGTATTAACATTGTTAATGGGGAGATTAGCTCTAAACATAAGGATGTTAGGCTAAATACTATAAAATATATGGAATTAGAACCAGAAGAGCAAGTCTATATGAAATCTGCAATTAGTCTAGAAAAGTCTACTTTACTTAAAAGCGAAATAGTTGTTAATTCTTATGAAATAGGAGATAGATTTATAGAAAACTATAATTATTGTGTTGCTAGTGGATGTTATGATGGAACTAGAATAATTGCTGCTTCTGTTTTAGGAAATCAAGAAAGAAGTGTATTAAAGCTAAATTTAGATGTTATGCTTGATGAAAATTTATATATTAATAGATTTATAACTAATAACACAAAATTTTACGAGGCTTTTGGAGATATTATGTATTTAAGTAATGGAGAATTAGTCAAAGCACCTGTAGTAGTTAAAACGATGGATTTAGAAACTAAAAATGTTTATTTAGAAGTTCCGAGTAATATTAAAAACTCTCCATTAATAAGATTTGTTATATCTATTAGAAACAGAAAGTATATTGTTACTTTAACTAGTTAATAAGAGGTTTTGGTGTTTATGAGTAAAAAAAAGTATTTGATAATTTTTGTTTTGATGACTTTATTAATGTCTTTAGGAATTTTAGGCTTTAAGCACTTTAATAGAGAAGGAGATACAAGTAACGTTAAAACAATAATTGATGAAGATAGTATGTATAGTAAAGAAGATATAGATGAAGCTACCTCAGTAATATTCAATGAATTTAAAAAATATCCTGCTAAAATGGAGTCTCTTTCTTATGATGAAAAGAAATGCGAGTTTTTAGTAGATGAATACAAAGATAAATATAATGCCAAAGAAGTAATCGTATTTTATTCAGACTTTGTAACATATTCAAACAAAAGCGCCACTAAATTTTTAAATTTAGACTTAAACCAAAGGTATTCAGACTGGATATGGATCTTGACTAGAAACGATGACGAAAATTGGACACTTAGAGAATGGGGTTACTAAAAATATTTAGTAATCCTTTAAATTTATCAAGTTTTAAATGTTCTATATTCAATTATAAGAATTTTTCTTTCTATAAATTTAGTACAATTAAAAGTATCAATCCCTTTTAGAAATTGATACTTTTATATTAAGTCCTAAACTATAAAAAGTTCAGACAAATTTTTCAATGGAGCGATTGGTTAAGTTATTTCAAACTTTTTTCGCAAATTAGGAATTAATAGTTTAATATCAATTTCCATAACAATAATATCATAATAAGTGTAAATATCCAACAAATTTTAGGAGATTTTTAAAATTAATGCTATAATTATTATAAGAATACAAAAGGTATAAAATGAATGAAATATATTTAATTAGGAATTCAGTGCCTTTTATAGAAATTTATATAAGATTGAAGAACTAAATAATGTGAAAATTAAGGAGGCTCATTATGGCAAGTAATGCAATGAATGCTTTTGGGATGGTATTAGATAATTCCAATGAATTAGAAAAAGAAATTAGAGCAAAGATAATCGAATTATTAGGTGTTAACTCAAAAGATGAACATTTAACTGAATATATTCAAGAATGTGTTTCCCAGTTCAATGTAAGTAATATAGAGCATAATTATATTGAAAATATTAGAAAAGTTATTGATGAAGAATTAAGTAAAATTCAACAACAAAAGAAGGAAAATGGTATTGTCGATTACTCTTTGATATTACAAAGTTTAACTAATAGACTTAGACAATTACAAAATCAAGATATTAATTTAGATGACGATTTTAAAGATTTAGCAACTCAAATACCAAATAAATTTCCATTATGTGGAATAACTCAAGAACAGTTTTTAAGTCATTTTAATAGTAAAAAAGAAACAATTGCTCAAACTATTAAAAATTCAAATAATATTGTTATTGATACATTAATAAAATTAACTCCTCAATTAATACAAGAATTCAAGAATATGGAAATATCAAAAAATATTCAACAGAAACAATCAAAACAAGAAATTCAGAATGCAATACAATCACAAGCAATTAAAGAAAAAAATATATCTCATTCTAATGTTAATTTACATGAAGTAATAGAAAAAGTTAGAAAACGACTATATGAAATAAGTAGTTCATATATATCTAATATAAATTCAACAAATCCGTTTAAAGAAATAAAACCATTGAAAGTAAATGATTTTCGTCAAGAATTAACTAAGTATAATGTTTCATTAGATGACTCATATATAGAAGGTATCGTTTCTCAAATTAATTTAGAGCTAGGTAGACAATTAATAAATAAAGCAAAAGAGAATATTTTAAAAAGTATTGTTGGTTCATCAAATGATATAATTAATTTTTTAACAGCTGAAGATTTGATTCAAAAATATGGAATTAATTTAGATAATAACTATATGAATGAAATAATAGACTATGTAAACAATGGAATAATGTTAGAAAATCAAAAGAGAAATAATACTATTCAAAGTCAACAAGTTAGAACAAATGGTAATGATTTACCAACAAAAGATGATGTTAATAGTGTTGTTAATAAAGATTATGTGGATGATTTATTTATAAAATACCCTGGATATAAAAGACTTTATGAATGTTTTATTGAACTTGCAGAAACTGATATTCAAAAAGATGTGATTGAAAAAATAATGAAATTTGGAAAATACAATAATTTCAAATTAAATTCAATGCTATCAAATGAAAAGTATAGTAAAAAAGCAGAAATGGAAAGAAGAATAACATTTTCTGAAATGGTTTTATATGATGAAAATTTGTTCTTTTATCTTGCTAACAATGGATTAAATGTTTTTCATGGTACTAAAATAGATGCATTACAAACTATATTAAGTAAAGGGATTTTTAGTTCTTTAGAATTAAGTAAAAAAGGTATTCAACTAGCAACCGGTGAAGAACATACAATGAATATGAGTTTTAATAATAATACTGAAAAAAGAACCTTTATTAGTTTAACGGATAATTTCGATAATTCTGCTTTGTATGCTGGTTTTCCTTATGAAGAACAAACTGAATATGTTAAAAAGTATTATGGAAAAGATTTAAAAAGTGATGAAGATATACCAATAATAATTTGCTTTAATGGAAATGATATTGAACAAAAATATAGTGAATCATTGACTACGATTAAATCCACATGTAATGAAATAGGGGTTAATTCTTCAATCGATTCTTCAGATATTAGATGTATCATTACTTCATATGATAAAATGGAATATGTTAAATCTTTAGTAGCAAAAAATGGAATAGATGTTTTAGGATATAATCATAATAATAAATTTCAAAAAAGATTAATAAATGATAAAAAAGGAAAGTTTTATTCTATATTAAATTCAAATATTGATGTTGATGAACAAGAATTTGAAAATTGTAAAGACATGATAAAAGAAACATTGAAAGAAAGTAAAATTAATAGAAATAATCAAAATAATACGAATGAAATATTAAATAATTCTTCAATTAATAATGTTACTAATGGAGAACATTTGGATGAAAATTCAAGTATGGTGATTGCATCAAATGCAAAAATGGATATAGTCCTTAATTTAATAGAACAATATAATAACGGAATTCCATTTATTCCTATAACGGTTGATGACTTAATTAAAAAATATAATATCAATGAGATAGTTGCTGAACGATTAACTTCTGAAATTAATACAATGGTTGAATTATATATACAAGAAAGAGAAAATTATTCTCCTTATGTTTTGGATGGCTTCAATGAAGAAACTCAAGGAATTTCACACAAATGATTATAATGAAACTTCTAAAATAAAAAAATAAGCCAGCAAAAAAGATGGATTTATGTCAAGTTTTTAGACACGATTTTCTTTCAATTTTTAAAATTTAAGCTACTGCTAAGTTAGTAATGTAATTTTGATATTTTTGGTTTGGTGTAATATATCCAAGTGTACTATGTATACGTTTATTGTTATACCAACTCTCTATAAACTCGAATATTACCATCTTTGCTTCTTCAAATGTTTCATATGTATTGTTATTCACTTCCTCTTTTTTTAATATTGAATTAAAGCTCTCCATACTTGCATTATCATAAGGATATCCTTTTTTACTATATGAATGTCTTATTTTTAATGCGGATAATAATTCTTCGTAATCTTTTGATGTGTACTGACTTCCTCTATTTGAATGAAATATTCCATCTTTCTCTAAACCTCTGTTTATAAGTGCTTTGTTAAATGCATCTATTACTAGGTCATCTGTCATAGAAGTACCATAACTCCATCCAACTACTTTTAGATCAAATAAGTCCATTACTATTGCTAGATAAGTCCATCTGGTTTCTTTGGTGTATATATAAGTTATATCTCCAACCCATTTTTGACTTGGCTTATCAGTTGTAAAATCTTGTTCTAATAGGTTAAGATATTCCTTTGTATCATCAGTTTTTGACTTGCCTGCATGATTGAATTTCTTAACTGTTATACTTCTAAGACCTAAGAATTTCATCCTTCTAGCAACTCTTTTTTGACTCACTTTTATCCCTTGATTATTTAACACTTTAGTTATTTTAGGTGAGCCATATCTACACTTAGATTCATTAAATATTCTTATAATTTCTACATCTAATTTTCTATTGGATTCCTTATAAGAATTAGTTGTATGATTACAATGGTAATAGTATACTGAACGATGTATCCCTAAACACTTACATAATAATCTAACATCATAGTTATCTTTGTTATCATTTATAAAGTTGATTTTATCATCTATTTCTTGGAGAATATGGCTACTGCTTTTTTTAAAATTTCATTCTCCAATTCTACTTCACGTAGTTGTTTTTTTAACTTCATTATTTCATCATTGTTAGTAACTTCTCCTGTACTAGTAGTAATAGTTCTATATTTTTTTATCCAATTTCCTATGTTAGTGTGAGATATGCCATATTCTCTTGATAAATCAGCTATTTTCTTTCCAGATTCATACAAACTTACTATTGTTTTCTTAAATTCTTCATCATAACTTTTCTTCTCCTTACTCAT
>CAJUGE010000105.1 GCA_910586295.1 uncultured Bacilli bacterium
ATGTAAATGCTTTTATTAAAAAGTTTAAAATGGTAAGTACAAGATATAGGAATAGAAGAAAAAATTTTAAATTACACATGACACTTATATGTAGTATTTATAATTTTGAAACTGCTAATTTATAGTTTACGGACAAGCCTAATGATTCTTCTAATTTTTCTAAAGATTCCAAAATTACTGGCAACAAAGATAACGTATCAATATATTCTTCAAGTACATTCAAGTTGTCTAATATTTTCTCTAAATCTTCTAAAGGACCATTTTCTTCTAGAATACGAGAAAAACAATCGTTTTCAAAACGATAACGTGCTTTTATATTGGGTAAAAAATAGCCAAGCTTTGCCTCTAGAGTTTCAAGTTTTTCAGATATGATATCATTTTTATTTTTTATTTCCTTTTCTAATACTTTGGTATCCTTTATTTCTTGTTCCATAAAACACTCCCCTTAATAATTAATGATAAGTATAGTACTACATTTATATACAAATGTCAACAAAAATTATATCTTAATTTTTCTCTAAATAACTTGCTCTTAACTGTCCACAAGCTCCTTTAATATTTTTCCCCATCTCATGTCTAATGCCGACTTGTATTCCTGCATTATATAAAATATCATAAAATTTATCTTGCCTATTCTTACTTGCTCTTCTAAATTCAGTATGACTTGTACTATTATAAGGTATCAAATTAACATAAGCAAGTTTACCTTTTAATAAAGTGGCTAATTCCCTAGCACATTCTTCACTATCATTAATACCATCAAGCAATATATATTCCATAGTAACACGCCTATTAGTTTTCTCTATATAATAATCTATTGCTCCCAAAAGTTCTTTAATATTGTACGCTTTGTTTATTGGCATAATCTTATTTCTTAACTCATCATTAGGTGCATGCAGACTAATCGCAAGATTCACTTGTCCTTCTAAATCAGCAAATTCTTTTATCTTAAGAACTAACCCACAAGTCGAAACTGTTATCTTTCTACTTCCTAAATCTATTCCCTTAGGACAAGTCAAAATACTTAAAGCGTTAATTAAATTATCATAATTATCAAAAGGTTCACCTATACCCATAATAACAACATTTTGTATTCTAATATTCTCTAGTTTTTCTATAGTAAATACTTGCAAAATTATCTCAGAAGTACTTAAATTTCTTATCTTTTTTAGTCTTCCACTTTCACAAAAAGCACAACTCATATTACATCCTATTTGTGTACTTATACAAAGACTAGTGGCATAATCATGTCTCATAAGAACACACTCTATCGCACCACCATCTACCTCTAGTAAAAATTTATCAGTATCGTCACTTCTAAGAACTTCTAATACCTTTAATGATTTTAAAATATAATTGCTATTAAGAAAACTCTTTAATTCTTTACTTATATTACTAATTTCATCAAAAGAATTTACTTTTCTCTTATATATTCCTTCAAATACTTGAGTAGCATTAAATTTCTTAAATCCATTACTAACTAATATATCTTCTAGTTCCTTAAGTGTATAACCAAAAATACTATTCATCTATAAGCACAGCCTTTATTCTACGCACACCTGTACTAGAACTTTCTTCTTTTGTAATTTTAAACAAACCAAGTTCACTAGTATTACTTACATGTGGACCTCCACATAATTCTTTTGAAACATCACCTATACTATAAACTGTAACTATATCAGGGTATTTCTCTATAAACATACACTCTGCTCCACTCTTAATAGCCTCCTCTTTAGGCATTTCTTCTACAGTTACATCTATTCCTGCTTTTATCCATTTATTAACTAATTCCTCAGTTTTCATCTTCTCTTCATCACTTAGCTTATGGTCACATGAAAAATCAAACCTCATTCTTTCACTAGTGATGTTACTTCCCTTTTGATGAACATCTTTATTAACTACTATTTTTAAAGCAGCATTAAGTAAATGTGTAGCAGTATGATATTTTATCTCTACTTCACTATCTCCTGCAAGTCCACCTTTAAACTTACCAGCTGAAGCAGTTCTAGACAATTCTTGATGTTCCTTAAATCTCTTAGAAAATCCTTCTTCATCTACTCTTATCCCACGTTCACTTGCAAGTTCAATAGTAAGTTCAATAGGAAACCCATAAGTATCATATAAATGAAAAGCACTTTCACCGTCTATTAATTTACTATTATTAACTACTTTCTCAAACTCACGAAGTCCCTTAACCAAAGTTTTACTGAATCTCTCTTTCTCATCTCTAAGAACATCTAAAACAATACTTTCATTTTCTTCTAATTCTTTATAATAACTCTTATATTTATTTATAATAATCCTTGCTATTTGCTGTTCCCAATCACTAAACTCATCTATTCCTAAACTCTTAGCATGTCTAATCGCACGTCTAATAAGTCTTCTCAAAATATAACCTTGGTCAGTATTACTTGGTTTAATCCCAGATGGATCGGCAGATATAAACACTGCTGTTCTTAAATGGTCTGCAATAATTCTCATACTCTTTTCATTTCCTTCATAAGGTAAACCACTTATATTAGAAATCAAATCTATAACATCACTCCAAATACTAGACTTATAATTATCTAAAACACCTTCTAATACAGCAGTAGTTCTCTCTACTCCCATACCAGTATCTACATTTTGTTTAGGAAGAAGTGAAATATTACCATCTTTATCTTTCATAAATTCCATAAACACATTATTCCAAATCTCAACCCATCTCTCATCACTAGGATCAAATACTTCTGGAACTGTATCAGTACTTCTAAAATAGAAAATCTCAGTATCAGGTCCACAAGGCCCACTCTCGCCTGCTATCCAAAAATTATCTTCTACTGTTTTAGCAATTCTATCTTCACTTATCCCTAAACTTTTCCATTTATTATAACTAACTTCATCAAATGGAATATCACCTTCTCCAGCATAAACAGTAACAGCAAGCCTATCTACTGGAATACCTAAAGTCTTAGTCAAAAACTCAAAACTCCATTCTATTGACTCATCTTTAAAATAATCTCCTAAACTCCAATTACCAAGCATTTCAAAAAATGTATGATGAGTAGTATCACCAACACTATCCAAATCATTAGTTCTTACACACTTTTGATAATCAACTAACCTAGTTCCATAAGGATGAGTTTGACCCATTAAATATGGTATTAATGGTTGCATACCAGCAGTATTAAACAAAACTGAAGGGTCATTCTCAGGCACTACAGGTGCACTAGGTATTTGCTTATGTCCTTTACTTACAAAAAATTCTATATATTTATCTTTTAAATTCATTTCTATCTCTCCTCACTCTTTTCTGTCTCACTTTAACACAATTTACAGGCTACTTTTACAGGCTACTTTTTCACGAAAAACAATTTAACAATAGCCATCAATCCCAGAGTATAACAGTATTTTTCTGTATACTTTTCTGTCTCACTTTAACACAATTTACAGGCTACTTTTACAGGCTACTTTTCTATTTTAACACTCTATAAAATCCAGTTTTATCAGAGCCGATTCTCTCAATATAACCCTTATCCTTTAATTGTTTTAAATTCTTAGTAACAGCAGCACGTGATAAATTTAACACTATCATAATATCCAAACGATTAACATCTTTTCTATTTTTCATAACTTCCAATATTTTCTTCTGAGTATCATTCAAATCCTCCCCATAACTTACATCATCATTAACTTTTCTTCGAGTAACAACTTTATTATTAAACTCATCTAATAACTCCAAATACTTCTTAGATGGATTACATCTTATCAACAAACATTCTTCATAAATTTTAACATTAGGAAGTGGAGTTCCAACTCTTTTACATTCTTTCTTTATATATTCAAAACCTCTACCCCAACTTTCTATAAAACCAGATTTATAAAACACTTCTGCAATGATTGGATTATATGGTATAGAAACATGTTTTTTAAATAAATCTTTTCTTTCTATTTCTTTAGGAAATTTTCCCTGATTTCCAATATATATTTTATCCTCATAAATACTAATTTGTATAGTATTGAAACTCTCATACGCCTTGTGAACAATACTATTTAAAAGCAACTCTCTAAACGCGTCATACGGAAATATATACTCTTCTATTCTTTGTATTCCCTCATATCTTATAAGTGCCTTCAAATATTTAATATACACGAGTTCCATAACTTTATCAACTTGTAAAATAAGTGGTCCATGTACCTCATCATGATATACTAAGTCTGAATCATCTTCAGCAAAAAAACCAATTTTTACATAAGCATTATGTACCCATCTTTCAGGATTCTTACTAAACAAAAGTACACCTGCATAATTTAATTTATTTCCATCATATACACCTAAATTAATAAGCAAAGTTTCTAAATTAATATTAACGTCCTCTTGAGATAATTTTCCTTTTCTAACTGCCCTTTCTTTAAAGTATTTAATTGCTTCCATATCTATATCATCTAATGTTGCATTTAAAACAATATAACTCTCCCAATTCTTACCATATAAATTAAACATTATTGTCTCTAACTCTAAGCCAGTTATTTCATGATTAGTCGCACCACTCCTCTTATATATTTTACCTTTATAATATACAAGTCTTGAATGTTTAACTACGTCTATTCTCATATATTCTAATCCATTATATTCTAACAAACTAACATCAACAATAATACCTAAAGTACTAGTTATCTTACTAGGTATATCATCAATTAATTTCTTTGCATTTTTAACACCAACTACATTTCCGTCATCATCTACTCCAACGTACAAAGTTCCACCAATTGCATTTGCTAGTCCACATATTTCCTTCAAATACTCATCTTTCCATATTAATTTAAATTCTAAATCTTGATTTTCTATTCCTAACATAACATTCACCTCAATTTCAACACACTTATTCCAAGTAACAATACTATACCATAGTCATAAATGATAGTCAACAAAAATCAAACATTTTTTCGTTTAAATCTCACTTGCCAATTTAGAAGCCTTATCTTTTAATTCGTCTAATCCTTTATCATTATAAAGAACGTAATCAAAGTCATTATACTCATCAAGTTCAGTCTCAGTTATATGATTCTTTTGTTCACTTGATAACCTACTCTCATAATCAGGTCTAAGTATATTTATAGAAGTAACTCTACTAAAATTATCTCTAATCATTTCAATCTCTTTTACAACTCTAGCATCACTAATAATTACAACATCATAAAAATAACTATAAACTTCTATATCTTGTATCATCCTTTTAATAACAAACTCTTCATCTATTTTTTCTCTAATTATACTAGTCCCTAACATCTGTAAAAACTCTCTAGGTTTAGTCTCATCACTACCATCCCAACCAGTTATCTTTTTAGTATATTCTTTAAAAGAACTAGCATACTGAAGTATAACAACTTCCAAACCCTTACTCTCATAATAATCTTTCATAAAGATAGCAGTTGTATCCTTACCCGCCCGTGCTTTACCACTTAAAATTATTACTTTCACATCTTTCTTCTTTATCTCCATAACTTCCTCCTTCTCATTAATAAAAAGAAAAACCACATAAACCCATTCCAAAAGGAACGTTTAGGCTACGTGGTACCATCCTTAATTTCACTTAATTTTATATAACGGTTTAACCCGGAATTTATTAAATTCACTAAAAGAATAGCTTTTGGGCACTTACACTAATCCTACTTACACCAATGTAGAACTCTCTATTTAGCTAACCGTACCTTACTTATTTCTTTCTTAATGCTTTTATCTTTACTATATCCAAAGAAATCAAACTTTTCATCTAAGAATACATATATTATTTTTATTATAGCCACCAAAGGAGTAGCAATAATCATACCCATTATACCAAAGAAATGTTCAAATATCAACAAGGATATAACAACAGTCACAGGATGTAAATCCATCGTCTTTCCTATAATATAAGGATGTAAGAAATTTCCCTCTATTCCTTGAACTAAAACTATAAACACCAATGTTAATATACCAATTAGTGGAGACTGACTAAATGCTATTAATACTGCAGGAACCCCACCTATATAAGGACCAACATATGGAATAATATTAGTAACAGCACAGAAGAAAGCAAAAAGTACTGCTGCATCTAACCCTATAATTTCAAATCCTATAACAGAAATAACAAATAACATTAAAGACACTAAAAGTGTACCATTAACAAATTTAGATAGCACTTCACTTATACTAGTAAGTAAATTTTCTGCATCAGCCCTAAACTTTTTTGGAACAATACTAGTAAAATGTTCCCCTAAAGTATTGAAATTAAATAATAAATAAAATCCTATTACCATACCAATTAAGAATTTACCTATACCACTAAGTAATCCTTGAACTATATTTAAAACCTTAGTAGGCAAATCTGTAGCAAGACCTTTGGCAAATTCTTCTATATATTGAATAAATTCCACTTTAGTCTCTGTCATATCTATATTAGTAGTATTAGAAAGTTTAAGAAATACTTTATCAATAACTTCCCTAGCATCTTTCATTAAATCAGGTATCATCTTAACCATCTCATTAATTTGTTCAATTAAAGTTGGAATAACAGCCAAACAGAATAGATAAATAATTACTAAAAGTAATAAAAATACGATTGCAACACCAAGCCCTCTTTTAACACCCTTTTCCTGTAATTTATTAACTAAAGGATTTAAAAGCCAAGCAATAATAAAACCTATAAAGAATGGACTTATCACTTTAAGTATAGTAAATATTACTGGAAGAACATTCCAAGTTTTAAGTAAAAATGTCACACCACCTATTAGTAAAACTATTAGCATAAAATAAAACAAATTCAAAACTCTACTTCCTGTCTTAATCGCACTATTTAACTCTTCTACATTAATCTTTTCTTTCTTCATCTTATCACTCTTCTCTTTTAAATACATTCTATCAAATTATATGGTAAAAGTTAACATTTCTTGTAAACTGTTTGACATATTTTTACCAAATTTATTTAAAACTAAGAAAAAAGAGTAAAAACTAGTTGCTCTTCATCTGATTAGACATTTGATTAAATGTCTTAGTTACTTCTTTTTTACCCTTATTCATTGCTTTCTTTATATCCTTTGAATGCTTATTAATCATCATTCCAGCACCTATACCAGCACCGAACATAACCATACTATTTAACATTTTCATGCTCAATCTCACTCCTTTATACTCTTATTATTAACTATCTTTATGGAGTTTATACATATTTATATAATTACACTAATTTTTTCTCGCAAAACATCAGAATTTACCATAATCTTATCAATTTTAAAAGATTTGCCATTTTTTAACTTTACTTTAACCAATTCTACACAATCATAAACTTCTATTATATCATTAAAATTACATTTAAGAGGTTTACGAAATAAACGTTTTACAACAATATTATCTTTATAAACAAATATTTTTTTAAACTTATAAAGTACTAATAGCGAAAGAAAAAATAAAGCTCCCACCCCAAATAAGATAAAAATTATTATAACTTCAATTTGAGAATTTTTATAATAATCATATAAAGCAAATAACGAAATTCCAAAAGAAAACAGAAAAAAGAACCCAAACACTATATAAAACTTAATCGGACAACAAACAATATAAGTATCCTTAACTTCTAAATTTTCTGGTTTTTTCATCAACCAGTTAAATAATCCCCCAACAATTAAACTTAATATTAAATATCTAAAAAACAAATCCATACATATCACCTTTTTTACAATTTATAATCATACTCTATATTTATGGCATTAAAGATGTTAAAGGGACAATATAAATACCAGTCTCTTCATCTTTTATAATAGCCTCATAATATCCAACTATAATACACATAAATTTAGGCTTAACTTTAACATTTTCATAAAACGTAACCAAACTTTTCTTAGCTTCTTCTATACCCTTAGAAGTTAATTTAATTTCTACAGCTGCATAATCTCCATTTTTAAACTCTAAGATACTATCCACTTCATCCCTACTCACATTATCTCTAAAATGGTATAAACTTCCATCTAAATAATTCATATACACTCTCAAATCATGCTCCACTAAAGATTCAAATAGAAATCCAAAAGTATTAAAATCTAGTAGTAACTTACTAACACTTAAATCTAAACAAGCACAAACTAAAGATGGATCTGTAAAATGTCTTTTAGCAACTTTACCTACTCTTGCAGATGAACGATAATTCAAACTGAATGCTTCTTGATTTTCGATTAAATGTAATCTATTTAAAACATCTATATAATCTATAATTGTATTTCTACTTCCTATTAATTCTTCTTCATTTTCATATTCTTCTATATCTTTTATGATAGTTTTACTCCCAACAAGAGTACTTTCATTTCTTGCTAAAGACCTTAAAACCATCATCATTTTATTTTTATCTCGTGCTTTATCTCCCTCATTAATATCTTTACTTAAAATAGAATCTATATAACTCTTAGGGATTAAATCTATATCTTCATCACTTTTATCTAAATTATTAGGCCAACCACCTCTAACAATAAATTTTGCTATCAGATCTAGTTCAACTTTTCCTACATACCCACACTTTACAGTTCCATTAAGCATATCAGTAATTGAAACTTCACCTTTTGAGTCTCCTGTTTCATACAAACTCATAGTGTACATTTTAAGTCTAGCAATCCTCCCAGCCCCAGAATGAAACACTTTTTTACTCTCTTCATTATTAAGAGTAGTAGAACCAGTTAAGATAAATTTACCAGTTTTATTATCACTATCACATTCATGTCTAACTGCATCCCAAATATTAGGTACTAATTGCCATTCATCTATAAGTTGTGGTTTATCTTTATTAAAAATATATTTTGGACTTACTTCTGCTAAATCTCTAACACTTTGTTCTGTTAAATATGATACACTACTAGAGTGATTTAAACTTGTCCACGTCTTACCACACCACTTAGGTCCTTCTATTGAAACAGCACCAAAAACTCTAAGATACCTTTCTATCTTTTTATCTAAAAGCCTTGTTCTATAATTTTCTTTTGTAAGTGCCATAATATCACATCCCAATTATAATTATACACATCTTTTATATTCAAGTCAATCTTCACTAAACATTTATCAACATTTTCACTGAACAGTTAACAAGGCTTTAATTGAACACTTATCAGAAAAAACTTTTCAAACTTGTAAGTCTATTTTCACTATAATCTT
The DNA here is from genome assembly GCA_910586295.1 of uncultured Bacilli bacterium. GTDB lineage: Bacteria > Bacillota_I > Bacilli_A > RF39 > UBA660 > MGBC139354. The sequence continues at coordinate 9,155 of CAJUGE010000105.1, forward strand.
TTTCTATAGCATAGTTAATACTCTCTAAACCACCTATTATAATAAGGCTTTTTTTAGCCCTAGTAACGGCTGTATAAATAAGTTTATTATAAAGCATTCTTTTCATACTGCTAGGAACGACTATTAACACATGGTCATATTCACTCCCCTGACTCTTATGAACACTTATTGCATAGGCATGAGTAAACTCATCAAACTTACCCTTCTTATATAAAACAGTATTACCATTATAATCTATCTCTACCATAGAATCATATATCTTCTTAATATAACCAACATCTCCATTAGAAATATTATTATCTACATCATTAACTAATTGAATAACTTTATCTCCTACTCTATAAACAACATCTCTTATAACAATCTCTGCCTTTTTACCACTTGAAGGATTAAAAATACTTTGCATAAGTGCATTAATACTATCTATTCCATTTTCTCCCTTATACATAGGAATAAGCACTTGAAAATCCTCTATAGAAATACCTTTATTTAAAGCAGCATTACAAACTTCACTTATATAATCTTTAATAAGTCTATCAGGAGACTCTATAAATTTAAAATCTTCATACCCACTTGGCATACACTCTAAAGTATTTCTATTCTTAATATCTTGTGCAAAAGGAATAATATAAGATTCACTACTAGTTCTATAAATAGTATCTAAATACTTATTTTTAATACCATCCACACTAAGTAAATCACCCAAAATATTACCAGGTGCTATACTAGGAAGCTGATTAGCATCCCCTACTAAAACAAGTTTAACATTATATGGAAGTCCATCTATAAGACTATTAAAAAGAAATATGTCTACCATACTAAATTCATCTATTATAACAAGTTTTGTGTCTACAGGATTATATCTATTTATGCTAAACTCTTTAGTTTCCTTATTCCACTTAAGAAACTTATGTATAGTACTAGCCTTTCTATTAACACTTTCCATAATCCTCTTAGCCGCTCTTCCAGTAGGTGCCAAAAGTGTTATATCTTTACTTTGAATATTACTAACAAGATTAGAATAAATAAACACTATAGCCTTCAAAATAGTTGTCTTCCCAGTCCCTGGACCACCTGTAATAATAAACAAATTATTAAGTAAGCTTCCCATTATTGCCTCTTTCTGACATTCATTAAATACTATATTATTATCACTCTCATATTTACTAATCTCTTTTAAAATCTTTTCTTCCTTAAATTCACTTTTTATACTAGACAAATGATTAACTGCACTTGCAATATTACTTTCTGTCTCATAAAACTCTGATAGGGTTAACATACCGTTTAACTCTATTACTTGCTCTCTTTCTATTTCTTCTTCTATTATATCAAGAAATGTATTAGACTCCAAAGTACTACTAAAATACTTATTAACCTCTAAATACAAACTTTCTTTATCTACTAAAGTATTTCCGCTTTGATAGCACAAACTCTTAATGTTAAACTTAATTAAAGCTTTAATTCTAACACTCTCAAACTCCTCATGAAAACTCAAAAACACTTTATCTAGTTTTAAAAAATTAATCTCGCCATCTAACATATATATGTTATTCTCTATTATGTCAAAGCACTTATCTTTATATTTATTTACTATCTTCAAACACTCTTCTGTAGTAAAACCCATCTTATTAAATTGCATTATTAATTCTTGATCTTTATCATATTCTATCATCTTTTTAGTTAACTCTTGTGCTTTCTTTACATTCATTCCCTTTATCTTAGACAAAAGTGGATTTCCATTCTTAATTTCATTAATAGTTTCGCTCCCAAAAGTATCAACCAACTTTTTAGCAGTCTGAGGCCCTATTCCTTTAAATATTCCACTAGACAAATACATAACTACCCCGTCTTCATCACTAGGCACTACTGATTCATAACTAGCTACATTAAATTGTACACCAAATCTAGGATGATTAACTATACTTCCATTAAAAGTATAAGTAAGTTCATTATTAAGTGACATAAAATTACCAGTAAAAGTAATAGTTTTATTAACATAATTTTTCTCTTCACCATCACTTGCTTCTTTCACTTTAAAGAGTCCAACTTTATAACCAGTTGAACTTTCAAAAAGCATCCTTACTACATTTCCTTTTATATAACTACTTTCTTTCATATCAATAATATACCACAGCCCACGTCATTATACCAATACTTTTTCACTTAAACTCACTATTTTTTCTAAAACCAATATAACACTTTCAAACGATATCTTCACTGATGTTTTAAACTTACTCCATTCTTCTTTAACAAAAGGTCTATCAACATATCTAACTAAATTAATATTAATCTTTTTATCAATAAACGTAAATAGTAATTCTTCGTCTATCTCGTACTCTCTAAGAGTAAAATACATATAAATATCATATAAATCTAACATATTAATTTCTCCTAAAATAATATTATTAATCTTATTGGCAATTTCGATCTCCAAATCATCTGAAAATACACTTAGTCTATAAGGGATTTTCTTAATATTTAATTTATACAGAGTATCTATCTTAATACTAAAAGGAATACTTTTATCACTAATAATTCCTTTCATATGAATATAATTATCTCGAATCTTTTCAAACTCAAAACTCACATTACTTCTAAATGGAACTTCACATAAAGTATTCAAAAAACATAATAATTTTTCTTTATCTTCTTCTAATTCTTTACCAAATCCATATATCAAAACATTTACCCTTTCTATAAATTTTTCCATCATATATTCTTCTATCATAAATACGCCCTCCTACTTACTATATACGACACTAAGTAGTTAAAACGCTTTTTATTTTCTTAAAAAATTTAAAAATAGGTTTTCAATGTATATAAGTTGTAAAAAATACTAATACAAGTCCAAAAAATTTACATTTTCTTGTCAACTTAAAATTATTCTTCACTATGATTAATTTAAATAGATAACTTTTAAATACTATTACTCTACTTTTAAATTCCTTCTATTAGATTCTTTTTTTAATTCTTCTTCTATCTCTGGTATGATATTATTACCACGTGATGTATATTCATTATAATATCTTACTGTGTAGTCGTTTGCTGTTATATTATAAACTGTAGTTTTGAATGTTTTCATGTCGTGTACTATAAACACAAATACTTTTAAATTATTTTCTTTTACATAATTCATTAAGCTATCTATTATGTATGTTATTTTCTTACTATAATTAGTTATTTCTTCAATTTGAATATAAGAAGATTCTACTAAGTTACCTTCAAAGTTATATTTTTTTAGTCCATTTAATTTTACTTCATCAATATTAGACATATCTGTTAAGCATAAGCCTTTTTTATAAAGTCTATTATAATCGATATTATATTTCTGGCACATTTCTTTTACCCATGATACATCACTATTACATGTTTTTGTCGAATGAAAAGATGCAGTGTCTACCATTGAGGCAAGAATTGCAAGTTCTATGTCACTCTTATTAAAGTAATTCTCATTTCCCCTACAAATAAGGCAAGTGGTAGAACTTGATTGGACATTCTGGTACCAAGGTATATTTAAGACAGTTTTAGTTGGATGATGGTCAATTACTGCTGTGATAAGACCAGGAGTAATTCTATCATGATGGTCAACTAATATATAATGATAATCTTTATTAGTTGGTAAATCTTTTAGATATCCTAACTTTTCTATATCTAAGCCAAATTCTTTGCATAACCCTACAACATCTTTTTCTATTCTTTTGTCTGGAATAATAAATTCTACATTAAAAGACTTAGATAAAAGTAACTTCTCTAATAAATAACCACTTACTATGCTATCAACATCTGGGTTTTCATGTCCTAATATAATATATTTTTTTAATTCACCCATTTTCGTTCTCCTTATATATGATTATGTATTTTATCACTTTTTTTAATAGTTTAAAAGAAAAAGTTAGAAGTAATGATTTTCTAACTTAAATAAATTATTTTGATAAAAATTCATGTAAAGATTTTTTATTGTGTAATGAGTTAATTATGCTTGCTAATACAAATGATATGTCTACAAGTTTAAACCAATCACTTTCTATTATTTCTTGTGGTATAAATGATGCGTTGGTTGAATAGATTTTATCAAATAGTCCTTTTTCGTATCCTTCTACAAATAATTGTGTTCCTTCTGTAAACAGTGCGAATGTCGTCGCTAGGTATATGTGGTTTGCACCTTTTTGTTTTAACATTTCACATACTTCTAACATAGATGAACCACTTGATATCATATCATCAACTATTATTATATTTTTACCTTCTACTTCTGAACCTATGTAAGCATGTTCAATAATAGGATTTTTTCCATTTACTACTTTAGTCAAGTCTCTTCTTTTGTAGAATGCTCCTACATCACATCTAAGTAAGTCTGCATAGTACCTTGCTCTTTCTAGCGCTCCCATGTCTGGACTTATTACTAGCATATTTTCTATATCTGGGTAATCATTCATTAGGCTTTCTAATATTTGTTTTGTAGGATAAACATTGTTAAATGAAGTATATGGAATAGCGTTACATATACTAGGATCATGAACATCATAAGTTATGATATTATTTACATTAAGTCTTTCTAATTCTCTTAATGCTACTGCACAATCTAAGCTTTCTCTTGATTTTCTTTTATGTTGTCTTGACTGATATAGCAAAGGCATTATAACATTTACTTTTGAAGCATGTCCACTCATTGCTGATATAACACGTTTTATGTCTTGATAATGTTCATCTGGCCCTTTATGGTTAGTAAATCCATGCATATTATATGTAATATTGTAGTTACCTACATCAGATAATATGTATATATCTTTTTCTCTTACTGTTTCTAGTATGCTTACTTTCCCTTCTCCATTATTAAACCTATCAATTTTAATAGGTAAAATAAAGTCTTCTTTTGAACCTCTAAGTTCTTTTAGATACTCGTTGACTTTATCTCCTAGTTCTTTGTGACTTTCAAGAACTATTAACTTTAAATCATTATCCATTATTTATACCACCTTTCAATTAATTAATAACATAGTTAGCATTTATTTGCAAGTATGTTTACTTTTATTTACATTATTTAAGTTATTTCTTTTATTCCTCCTTCTAGTATAATTATATGTGTATCTTTAACACTTGTCAATATAAATATAAAAAAAGTAGAATCTTTATCTTCTACTAAAATATTCTTGTCCCATTTACTATTGGATGTAAACTTCTTATTTTAACTTTTGGTAGTTCTATATCTGTTATTTCTTCTACTTTTACACTTTCGAATTTTAAAATTAATGAACTTAGTTCTTCATCATTTATTCCTTTAAGTACTGAAAATAATTCTTCTTCAGTATAGGAATATAATTCATCATATAAAATATATTTTCTATTTATTGCTAATTTAGTAATTTGAGCAAGTAGTTGCATCATATAATTATCTTCCCTAGAATGACAATAAATATCAATACTTTTACTAACTTCTAAAACTTTTCTAGCGATACTTAATGACCTAAATCCTATTTCTTCTTCATTACTTTCATTTATGTAAACTGTCATATCTCGTACGATTCTTGTAATATCTTCTTTACTTATGTTTTTGGTCCAACCAATTCCAGTTAATATGACACCGTCGATTCTATCAGCACAAACTTTTGGTCTGTCATTATCAACGATAGGATATCTTTTAAAATCTATAATATCATTAATATTTATACTATCTTCTTTTAAACATTTTAGTAAATATCTATCTTTTCTTAGTATATTTTCCGTATATTCTTCTGTACTTTCTTGTTTCTCATAATCTTCATTCATATAATCTATTACGTGTGAAAAACAAGGAGAAGCAATATCATGAAATAGGCCTGCTAGTGTGGCAGTTTTATTTCTAGTTAATTTATAAACTATTAAACTTACTGTAATTGAATGGTCATATCTACTAATATGTTCTCTAAAATTATATATGTCTTTTGATGCATAATCCATTCCACAAAAATAGCCAACTTTTTTTAATCTTAATAATGATGGAGTTTCTAAATATTTAATAAGAAAATCTGGAAGAGCCAAATAGTCTAATTCTTCTAAATAATGTTGCAGATACATAAGTCACCTTCTTTCATCATTTCTTTTATTATAACATATTTTTTATAATACAAAAGAACATAATAATTTTATATGCTATTTTTTCAAAAAATAGAAAAAGAAACCTAAGTTTACCCGAGTTTTACAGATGATAAACTTAAAAACCATCACTTTTCCCTGTATTTATAGGGATTTGTGATGATTTTATTTGACTATTGAGTTTAAGTCACATAAAGATTCCTTTATTCAGTACATTTTTAAATCTATCTATCTTATCTATTGATGTTAAATCAGGCATTTCTAATCCAATAGATTTAACAATTTTTTCTATCTCACTCTTTGGTGTGCTAATTAAACAAGTTCCTTTTTTATCACTGCATGCTTTAAATTCATTTAATGCTTCCTTAATCTTTTCTGCTGTTATTCCTTGTTCCCATCCATCTACATTTAATGTGGATTTTTTTTCATATTTTAATATCTTATATTGTACTATTCTTATTATTGTAAGAGCTATAAAACATATCAGAAAATGTGCTTTTATATGTTCTTCTAACCATACATAAATAGGTCTTCCTTCTAAATCACTTTTTATTATTCTAAATGAATCTTCTATTCTTGATAAACCATGATATCTATTTATTAACTCTTTATCATCTTCTTCTATTTCTGATGTTACTATGGAATAGAATCCCATAGTTTCTTTATATTTATTTAGTTTTTCATCTAAGAAAACTATTACTTTTTCAGGATGAATTACTTCCCCAGTTTCTTTGTCTATATCTACCGTTTTAATAAATTGTTGTGATTTTTTCTCTTTATCTTTTAGTTTATCTGGATGTTCTTTACAAGATTCTAAATATTCAATGAACTTTTTATTTTGATGTACTTCTTTTTCATAATGTTTTTTGCTCCAATAAATTATTTCTTTCTCTTTGATTTTCTTTTTTGATTTAGTTCCATCTTCATTCTTATAAGTTAGTTCTATTTCATTAATTCTTGATTTATATTTGAATACTACTTGTCCAAGTGAATTATTGATTTCTACATAATCACTATTATCAAGTGCCCATAGACCCATCTTTTTCCAACTCTTTTTAACGCTTTTACTTACTATATATCCATTACCTTTATCGACTATTAAATATTTATTTTCTTGAGTGTTCATACCATTATCAGCTACTACTATAATACGACCTAAATCCATTTCGTCTACATCATTCTCAAGAACATTTTTAAATGTAGTTTTATCTTGGGTATTACCTGGAAATAACTTATGTGATACTGGTATACCATTGTTATCTATAAATAATCCCATTTGTACTATAGGTTCTTTTTTACCTTCCTTAGATACACCTTTTTTTCTAAAGCCTTTCTTTACTATAATAGGTTCTCCTTTTTCATCTTTAACTATTTCATTGTTTTCATCAAGCTCATAAACATCATCATCACCATACATAGTTTCAAAATAGTAGTTAGTTACATCATAATAGGTAAGATTAGTAACTCTTCCTATAGATGAATTTTTGATTTTAGTATTCATTCTATTTTGTATTTGTTTTGAGTATTTATCTAATACATCTAAGCATCTATAAATAGTTTGTTCATCTTCATGAGTAGTCACTTGAAATAAATATTTATCTTTATTTTCAAAAGTTTTTTTCTTGCTTTGAGGTTCTAATATTCTTCCAAATACAAAGAGTTTAACTAAACCATTTAAATCATATTCTATCTTAGAATTTGCCTTCACTTGATTTAAGAACTGATTAATTCCAAGACTATTATAAATACTTTGGAGAAACAAATAACCTATATTTTTTAATTCAATGTAATTATTGTCTCCTTCAATTTCAAAAGTCTTCTTAACAGGTAAATTATAATAATAGGTAATGCCATCAAAATCAATTTCACCATTTTTAAATTTTTCTCTAAACCTTTTCAAGAATTCAGGCTTACCATCGTCAAATTTAGAAAGAGGGCCTAAATTTTTAATAACAAATTTCTTTTGTTTGTTAATGTCCTTAACATATCTAGATTCTGCTAGTCTTAGATATGGTTTACCATTGTTTTTAACACATTCGATATGAGGCATATAAATCGCTCCTTTATATATTATGTATCTTACGTATATATAATATATAAATAAAGGCAAAAGAAAAGCCTTTTTAAGGCAATAAAATACATTTTTTTAATTAAATAACTGTAAAACTCGGGTTATAACATATTTTTTATAATACAAAAGAACATAATAATTTTATATGCTATTTTTTCAAAAAATAGAAAAAGAAACCTAAGTTTATCTCTTAAGCTTCTTCTGTTTCTTCTACATCTTCAGCATTTTTGTCTTCACTCAAAAAATATTCTACTAACTTTGTGTAATTATCTTGACTATTTAGGCAGGTGTCTAGTAAATAGCCTTTTTCATTGTGAAGTTGATATTCTTTAAGTCCTCTTATGTAGAAATCTTTGTTTCTATCTTCAATATAGAATGGCATTATATCATTAGTCAAACATTCTCTAAACATAATCATTCTGCCTACTCTGCCATTTCCA
>CAJUGE010000106.1 GCA_910586295.1 uncultured Bacilli bacterium
AGCCTTTTTCATTGTGAAGTTGATATTCTTTAAGTCCTCTTATGTAGAAATCTTTGTTTCTATCTTCAATATAGAATGGCATTATATCATTAGTCAAACATTCTCTAAACATAATCATTCTGCCTACTCTGCCATTTCCATAAAAACAGGATATTTCTATCCCAATTCTAATTTACTTAATACTTAAACTTTCGGAAGAACCTACCTAAATTATCTATTTTTAATTTTTTGCAATTTCACAGTTTCTATTAATTTAACATTATCTTGATCTACCTTTAGTTTCATTTACAATTTCATAAGAATATAATCTATCCAGTTGTTCCTCAGTAATATTAATTACCTTTCCACCCTTAGGATTAATTTTTTCGCCACCAAATACAATCCAAATTGCATCAATTGACATATCAGGCATAGAAGCTTCTCCATCAGTAAAAATTATTTTATTTTCAACTCTTCTGGAAAAAGCTCTGACCGCAACATCAAAGTCAGTTCCGCCACCACCTTCAAATGTCATGTTTTCAATATCTTCTTCAGTTCTTATCTCATGAAAGCCATAGAACTCTGTATCAAAACATCCTACTTTTAATCTGGAATGTTGTAATATATTTTTACATTCTCTCAAAAAGTTCTTTAATAAAACTTCATTAATTGAACCACTTGTATCTAATACTATTTCTGTTTCTGGCATAGGTTGTTCTTCCAAATTAGCCACAACAATCCCATCTTCTATAGAGGCATTTTTATATGACCAATCAACATCATATTTAATTGCTTCTCTTAAAACATATCTCCAATCAATGAGTGGTTTTGCAGTCCCTATATCTTCAATTGTTCTAATATCTCTATTAGTTGACGTTCCTGCTGTAGATGCTTGTTTTGCTATTGCTTGCTTTAATTCTTCAAGTTGTTTTTTCTTATCTTCACGATTTTTCTTAAAAGCATCTTTCTCTCCCATCTCTTCTAATTCTTCTTGTTTCTTTTCAAGTTCACTTTTAGTTTTTTCTTGTTTATCTTTTTGTTTATTTAGTATTTTATCTAATAAACTTTCTTTTTTATCAGAGGTTTTACTTTGCTCTTCTTTATGCTTTTTTACTGCCTCTTCCCATAAACTGTGAGTATCATGTCCCACATCTCTTTTTGAAGAATCTTGTTCTTCTTGTTGCTCAGAATCTGAACTGTCTCCACTGCTTTGCCCTTTCTGTTGCACATTTTGATCTTGATTTTGAGAACTATTACTTCCAGAACTACTTTGATTTTTAGAATCACTTTGCTGTTCATCGCTACCGCCTTGACTTTCGCTAGAACTTTGTTGTTCATTTTGACTATTTCCTTGCTCCTGACTTCCAGATTGACTTTGATGCTCAGAATCTCCTTTTTGAGTCTGTTCTTGACTAGATTCTCCGCTACTAGAATCACTTTGACTTTGATTTTGGTCTTGATTTTGACTATTACCTTGTCCATTTTGTTTTTGCTGTTTTTGTTGTTTTTCTTGTAATAGTTTTTCATATAATTGTTCAGCATCATAATTAATAGCTTCTGCCATATCAACACCACCAGGAGCTAATTTCAAACCATCTTTTTTTAAAAATTGATTAATTACTCCATCAGTCGCGATATTCCATAATTCTAGATCTTTACCTTCGCTCCTTAATATATGATTAAATGCAATATGACATACTTCATGAGCAAATATAAATGTTTGTTCATCACGACCTAATCCTTCCAAATATTCAGGATTATAATATATTGTTTTTCCATCAGTACCTGCAGTTGGTATTCCCATATTTTCTTTACAATCAATACTTGCTACCACACTACCAAAAAAAGGATATTTAACAAGCATTTTTCTCTTTAAAGCTTCTATATCGTATTTCATAATTTATACCTCATATTTGTGCAACTAATGAGTATATTTCTTCGTTTATTTTATCCTTATTAATTTCGTTAGCAGTTACAATAATAACACAACTCTTTGGTAATTCAAAAGTAGATATTTTTCTATGTTCTAATAATTCACAAAACTTTAGTTGTTCTTCTTTTGAAATAGTATCAATCTTATCTATTATCAAAAATTTGCTTTCATTAGTTTGAGTTATTTCACTAAGCCATTTAGGTGGTATAAAATCTATTCCATCATAATGACCATTTAATTCTTTATTATCAATATTAGCAGGTATTACAACTGCACCTTTGACATCTTTTCCAAAGATAAAATCAACTAATATAGGTGCAACATTCGCTCTTATATATGACATTAATAATTCTTGTCTTTTTTCCATTATCTTCTTATACCTCCTCTTGGCATATCAGCAAGTTTTGCTTCTGCAATTCTTTCTAATCTTTCCTCATCGCCATGTGTCCATAAAGCATCAAAAATTGCTCCAAATTCTGCACCTAAATCTGTTACAAAACCTCTTACTTTTTCAAGATTATCTTCATCTACTTGTGATAATCCCATAGTTGTAGCATATCTTTCTGCAGTGTTTAATGCTTGTATGTCTTTATCAGTATAAGTTCCATTAATAACATCATCTAATGTTATAACTTGTTGATTACAGAATTGTACGAATTCTCTTGTTATATCTTCCCCAACTAATGCTCTTAACATTTCTGGACTACCTGTTGCATATAGCATTTTAGAAGCCATTTCCCACTTTCTTGGATCTGCATTAGGTTTTTCACCATCATACTTACTTCTTAATGTTTCGCCTTTCTTATAAGCAATATAAGAATAGATAGCAGGATGTATATTATTTTCACTTGCCCATCTTAACCAACTTTCAGTTGTTGTTTTTATGTATACATGAGCAAATCTATTAAATAATGGTTCTGCTAATTGATTTGCAGCTAGCGAATCTTTCATATCATTTCCAGCCGCAACAATTCTAGCATTATCTGGCAATTTCCAAATACCATTAACTTCTCTATCTAAGACTATATTAAATGCAATACCTTGAATACTAGGAAGAGCATTTGTTATTTCATCTAAAAATACAATATGGTATCTATCTGGTTCTTTTTCGCATTTTTCTTATAATTTTTTTAGCCAAGTTGGAGGAACATCCATCATTTCTCCTGTTGCTTGATTGTAAACACTTTTACCATTCAAACTTTCTGGTGTTGCATTACGAAGATAAATTATTTCACAAGTTGGATCTATTTGTTTTACCCTTGCACTCTTACCTTCACTAGATTGACCATGCAAAAATACTGCTACACCGCTTTCTATTGCCCCTTTAATGATTTCTTCTTCACTTACTTGTCCAAAATTTAGTCCATAAGGATTTCTTCTTTTCTCAGCTCTTTTTTGTTCTTCTTCATATTCTTTCTTTTCTTCTGGTGTCATATCGTGGGCACGAGTGAAAGTTGCAGTTTGAGTTAAATCCCTTAGCATATGTTTATCAAGATACTCTTTCATATCAGTTGTTGAAAAATCACCATTATAACTTTTATCATCAGTATGAAATCTTATTCCTGATAATAATCCTCTTTTAGATACTAAAGTTTGAGTTCTGTCATCAATTAACCATTTTACAGGTGATACTTCTACCCAAACATAATCTCCATTTCTGTATGATTCGCCATTTGATAATTTAAAACTATTACTCCCATAATCAGAATTAGCTCTGATACGAATGTATTTTTTTCCATTATAATCATATTCTTCGTATGTTACTGGTTGAAAATATTGTGAGTAATCATCATATTTTGTTTTATCAAAAGTGTAGTCTCTACCTGTTTGTCTTAGGTTTCCTCTTTGATATTCATTTTCTAATCTTCTTTGAACATCTGAATCAGGTGCATATTGAGGGTATTCACCATATTCAACTTCTTCTGTTCCATTGTATCCCCTCACTCTGTTCGGGGAGATTTGAGAGAAAATGAAAGATGATAGCAAAGCTGGGCGGACGGCGCCAGAGCGTTTATATCTATAGAAGTTACACCTAGAACCATCTCCATTTACGCCGCGAACATCCCCATCGCCATCAGAAGATCTAGTATAAACCCATCCTGTTCTTCCCTTTAAACTATTATCATCTGGTGCCATGTAAGAACAACTATCCTCACAATATCCACCTGTTAATATTACTAAATCAGTAATAGCAGACTTAGTCCCATATTTTTCTAAAACATCTAATTGTCTGCCACCATTAACTCCCCAAACTTCTTGTTCAGAAAGTAAAGTTAATTCCTTATCGAAATTCATTTAAACCACCATTATTATTTTATCATATTTTCCCTACATTTCTTCACTTTTTTTGTTAATTTTACAAATTTATTTTTGTAAAATTAACATTATTTATCAATTAAGCACATTTTTTGAAAAAATTTTTCATCAGAATATAAAATATGAGCATAAAAAGCATTTTTTCTAATATCTACATATTCTTTATCAATAATCCCTTTTGATTGGAGTTTTGATAATGTTTTTAAATGCCTTCTTAACCTCTTTTTAGAAGATAATCTTAACTTTCTTATAACTTTACCACTATTTGATAAAGTATGCCTAAAACCTAAAAAATCTATTCCATTAGATGCTATTCCTATTTGTGTTTTTTGATTCAATTCAAGATCTAGTTCATTATTGCAAACTTCATTTATTCTTTTTAAACAATGTTGCAGATATTTTTTATCGCGATGTATCAATATAAAATCATCCATATATCTAACATAGCATTTAATTCTTAATTCTTCTTTTACTAACCTATCAATTCTATCCAAAAAGAACAATGCAAACCATTGACTTGATTGATTACCTAATGGTAATCCCCTATCAATATTATTAGGTTGCTCCTTTATTATTTTTTCTAAAAACCACATTTCATCTTCACTAAAACCTAATTTTCGTAATTTTTCTAATAAAATATTGTGATTTACACTTGGAAAATACTTTCTTATATCACATTTCAAATAATATACTCTATTGTTATTCTCTTTAAAAAATTCTTTTTTTAAAAATTCATCTAATCTATTCATACCAAATAATGTCCCTTTACCTTTTCTACATGCAACATTATCGTATATTAATCTTTTATCAATTCTTGGTATTAATGAATGTTCACAAAAACACATAAGTAATACCCTATCCTTATATGGCAAAGCTTCTATTAATCTCTTCTTAGGTTCATAAATAATGAATTGCTTATATTTACCAACTTTGTATTTTTTCGTTATTATCTCATTTATTAGCTTATATATATTTTCAGACAAATTAACTTCAAATCTTATTACCTCACCTTTATGTTGCTTTGATTTTCTACATTTTTTATGTGCCTCATAAATATTTTTAAATGTAAATATATCCTCTAATTTCATAATTGCCTCCAAAAAATAATAAAAAGCACCCCTTATAACTTGCAAAGATAAATAATTATCGTTGTTTGTGTGAGTGCTTATAATTTATCCACCGCACTTTTTATAGCGGTTAGAAAAGTGGAAGATTCCTTTGCTTTAAAGTTCTGATATATTTTACCTTATCACTGGACAGTTTTTCTTTTTTAATAAAAAGTAGATATATTTGGACTTTAATCTTAGGCTTCTTATATCTACTTTATTATTGCTCTTGTAACACTCTCCTTGTTATAATGTAGTTGTTAAATATACATAATAAGGTGGTGTTACATGTTTAAATTATACAATACTCAAGTAGATTTTTCTACTAATATTAAATATTTTCTTTCTAATATTTTTCCTATTTTTCAAAAAATATAAAAAGAAACCTAAGATTATCTCTTACGCTTCTTCTGTTTTTTCTACAACTTCGGCACTTTTGTCTTCACTCAAAAAATATTCTACTAACTTTATATAGTTATCTTGACTATTTAGACAAGTATCTAGTAAGTAGCCTTTTTCATTGTGAAGTTGATATTCTTTAAGTCCTCTTATGTAGAAATCTTTGTTTCTATCTTCAATATAGAATGGCATTATATCATTAGTCAAACATTCTCTAAACATAATCATTCTGCCTACTCTGCCATTTCCA
>CAJUGE010000107.1 GCA_910586295.1 uncultured Bacilli bacterium
ACAAGATGACATAATGAAAAACGCCTAACTTAAACAACAGTTAGGCACACAAATTCTTACAACGGTACACTCAACATGACAAATCAAGTGTTCCTTTTTTATTATATGAGAACAAATCTCATTTAATACATATTTGGTACGTTTATAGAACTTATTTCGAACTACAACGTTAGAAGAATTGATAAAATATCAAATCTATTAGTATTTTATCAAATAAATAAAATTTATTCAATCATTATTTTTACTATTCACAGCCATTTTAAACAAAACATAGAATAGCACTAATGTAAAGTTAAGTAAATCCAGATAAAAACAAGTAAAATTAATGTTAAATTTTGCTTGTTTTTATGTTGATAACCATATTAAAAATGGCTAGTTATCCACAACTTTAAAATAGTTATAAAAATTACTTGAATTAAATGAAAATTATGAGATACTTATCCTAACAAGGAGTACTAAGAATATGGAAGCAAATGAATTGAAAAGAGAAATTGATTATAGAAAATTATTATCAGTTAATAGTGAACTTAGAAGCAAATTAAATTCTGCTAATTTTGAAATAGCTATGTTGAGAAGAAAACAAGAAAGTATTATAAATAAAGAAGTAAAATTAAGAACTAAAGAATTATCAGATGAGTTAAAGGATAAGGATAAACAAATTGAAGCGTTAAAAAGAGAAATTGCAAAAATGGCTTCTAAATTAAATAATGATTCAACTAACTCAAATTTGCCAACATCCAAAACACCTCTTAATAAGAAAAAACTTATACCAAATACTAGAGAAAAATCAGGTCAACCTAAAGGAGGCAAGAAAGGACATCCAAAACATAAATTAGATAGATTTGATGAAGAAGAGTTAACAGAAATAGTACAAGTAAATATGAGTGAATGTCCTAAATGTGAGAGTAAGAATATAGAAGAATTAAATACTTGTGTAGAAAAAGATGAAACAGATTATGAAGTAAAGCTTATAAAGAGAAGATACAAATTTAATAATTATAGATGTGGAGATTGTGGACATGAATTTCATTCTAATATACCAAAATGTTTGAAAGAAGAAAATCAATATGGAACTACAGTACAATCATTAGCAGTATGCTTAACAAATGAGATATATACACCATTTAATAAAACAGTCAAACTAGTAAGTGGAATAACATATGGAGAGATAAATCTAAGCGAAGGATATGTAGTGAAGTTACAAAAACGAGCATATAAATATTTAGAACAATTTATTGAAGACTTAAAAAAATACTTTCCTAATCAAACAGTATATGGTTGGGATGACGGAGTAATTTCAGTAAATAAGAAGCAAGCAATTCTAAGAGTGTATTGCACTGATAAGGTAGTTCTTACGTTAGCTCATAATAAAAAAGATGGAGCAAGTTTAGATGATGATAATATATTAATTAAGACTACTAATACCACAATAGTGATGCATGATCACATATTGCATAACTATAATGAAAAATATTCATTTGAAAATGTGGAATGTATGATACATCTAATAAGAAGATTAAAAAAGATGTATGAAATAACAAATCATCATAAATGGTGTGAAAGACTTATAAAGCTACTAAGTGAGACAAACAAAGATAGAAACAATTTACTAAAACAAGAAAAAGAAAATTTTAGTAAAGAGTATTTAGAGAAGCTTAGTAAAGATTATGATGAAATAATAGAAGAAGGTGAAACAGAAAATGATGAAGATGCTAATAATTATGAGTTTGAGAAAGAAATAAATTTTATAAAAGACTTAAAAAAGTATAAGAAGAACTATTTATTATGGGCTTATAGATTTGATATACCATCAACGAATAATGAGAGTGAAAGAGGAATAAGACCAGTTAAGTCAAAACTAAAAATATGTGGCCAATTTCAAAGTATAGAATATGCAAAATACTATGCAACGATAAGGAGTTATATAGAGACTTGTAAAAAGAATGGAATTAATATAATAAATGCATGTTCTAAGTTAATGTTAGGAGAACCTTATACTTTAGAAGAGATAATAAAAATAGGTAAAGAGAACTCTCAAGAAGAGAATTAATCTTTACTCCTTTAAGGTGTATTTCTAAAATAACTGTGAATAGTAACTCATTATTTTAACAATACTTCATAATTTACTAGTATTAAAATTAAAAAAATAGTATAATTATAGTTAGGAGGTAGTTATGGAATTAATTGGTCCAGAACAGTATGCTGAAAGCATTAAAAATAAAACTGTAGAAGAATTACATAGTATTAAAAACAAATTATTACAAGAAATTAAGGATTTAGAGAGATTATCAAGACATCCAGAAGATTCAGTTTGGGGATTTGACCAAATAGATACAATGCTTAGTGTTTATAAAGAATATTTATTAAAGTTAGAAGAAATCATTAACTTGAGGGAAAATAAATGAATATAGAAGATTATAGACTTTTTATTAAAAATAAAAGCAATTCGGAAATTATAATTATTAAGAACGAACTTAAAGCGGAAATTAAAGATTTAAAACAACAAGTAAAAAAAATGAGGAAAACTCAATTTAATTAATAAATATAAATATTTAAAAAAATTTTTTTCTAAAAGGTTAGAATTTATAAATCCTGATGTGATAAATAAATTGAAGAAAAAACAAGAATGTTTGAAAATTGTAAATGATATTCTTTTAACATGTAAATAATAATTTGCGTTTATAATAATATATTGTATAAAAAATCTATCCATAAACTAAAAAAGTGGTATATTATTACTAGCAACGGAAGGTATTAGTTATTGGAAAGTAGTTATAGGTAACTACGATGCTTGCTCAAGAAAAGCAATAAATACCTAGGTAAATCAATCTCTGATAATATTATACTTCTTTATCAAACCAAATATTAAGACTTTAATTTTAGTGTTCACAAAATAAAACTATTTTACAATTATTATTTACTAAAACTCAAATTTTAAATTAATCAATCTTTTGTCAAATAACTGTCTTTTGATAAAAAATGATTATTTTGATGATATAATAAAAACAAAATAAGGAGAATGCATATGATTAAATATGAAGAAGCGTGTAAAATTGCTTATGAAAAATTCAAAGAAAATTGGGGAATCATTGGAATAGGAAGTGCAAAAGATTTAGGAGAAAAATGGTTCTTTTTACCAAGCTATACAGAAGATGATTGTTATAGTAATGCCATAAACATTATTATTTCAAAAGAAAATGGACAAATCAACTATATGCCAATACCAGATATAAATATATTTGAATCGTTAGAAAATGCCACAAACCTTGAAATACCCGAAAATTTTAAAGTTAAAAAAGAAGATTTAATAGATTTATATACAAAAAAATTTGGAGGATATCCTACATTTTTATTAATGGGAGCGTCAGATGAGCAAATAATAGAAAAACTTTTAAAATCATTAAAAACTGGAAAAGAGTTAATAGCTGAAAATCAAGATGCTGATTATTAATTAAAGAGGTATAACATGTATAACGAAACAATCAAATGTGAAAATAAGATAATAACAAATGAAGACCTTACACAAATCTTTCAAATGATGGGTGAAACCTTAAAAAAATATCAAAAAATCTCAGTACAAGAAGAACAAATAAATCGTACAAAAGATTATGCTGAAAAAAACTACACATTTAAAGATGATGGAAGCAAAATGAAAGTCATAGTAGATTTTTATGATAATACAAACATAACATTCGATAATTATGAAAATTTTATGAGTATTTTCTATAGCAGAATTGAAGAAATAAAATCTATGGATATTTATTATTCGTTAAATTATACTATTATTACACCTGAACCAAATAAATCTAGGGAATATTATAATCAATCAATTAAAATGTATATAAAAGATAATAAAATTGAGATAGCTCTTAATT
Organism: uncultured Bacilli bacterium; assembly: GCA_910586295.1. Taxonomy (GTDB): domain Bacteria; phylum Bacillota_I; class Bacilli_A; order RF39; family UBA660; genus MGBC139354. Next base: position 3,876 of record CAJUGE010000107.1, read on the forward strand.
TAAAAAGTAATGATCCAAAATTGGAAGAAATATATAATTTAATTAAAAACAAAATTTTAAATGCACCTGAAAAATATGATGAAATTATAAGAAAAAGAGATAAGATAACAAATACTATTGCACTTTCTAAAGGACTAATTCCTGGGATAATATTAACAACATTGATTTTATTTATTCCAACACTAAACAAAATATTTTTTAAAGGATATGTAATTTATCCAATATGTGCATTATTTATTTCATATATAATTGGAAGTATTTTAACTTCATCTAAACTAGATAAATATTATGAGCCAATCGTTCCAAGTAAAAAGAGTGCTGGTTTTGATAGTAATTATAAAAGAATTTACGAAGATGATATTGAATCATTCGTTAACACAAGTGAAATACTAATTGGTAAAAAAGTAAATAATCTAGAAAATCGTAGAATAATAAAAAATGAATATGAAAAATATAAACAACTTTTGCCGAAATATTTAATTACATTAATAGTTGTAACTATAATTGTTATAATAATAGGTATATTTATTAAATAAAAAAATAGAGAATATTTAAGAATAGTAGGAGTATTTATGAATATTAATAACATAGCATTAGTAAGAGCAACAAATATAATTCCTTTTGATGGAATAGTCAGACCAATAAGTAATAGTCCCTATTTAACAAAAAATATAGGCTTAGAATTTTCTACTAGAATGAGTGATTTTTTACATGAAGTTGGAATTATCCCAGGGCTAGATGAAAGTAAAATGTTTGATGATGATTACTATGATGAAATGGTAGCATTATCTTCAAAGATTTTAAAAGAATATTTACCTTATGTAAGCGACTATAATTCTTTTGTATTATTTTCATTAAATGGACTTTGTCCAGATGATAATGAACATGGATTTGGAAATAATACTTTTTCCAATAAAAAGTGTGCAATAATTGATGGTTTAAACCATCATATAGAAGAAACTATATCTTTAGTTCCTACTGATACCCTAATAAAGGGAGATGTTTATTTATCTAATGAAGCAATCATTTTGATTGAAGAACAAACATTTGCAAATCTTTCTGAAGATCAAAAGAACATGTTAAGTAATTTAAATTTAACAATTAAAACATTTACTGGTTCCTTAAAAGAAACAGTTTATAACGAACTAAAAAATAGTGGAAAATACACTCCTGAAATTTTAAGTCTTTCAGCAAGCACTAGAGGTTTTTTGCCTTCTGTTACAAGTGAAATGCAAATAGAATTAATAAATAAACTTGCCGAGTATTATGACCTAAGTCAAAAGAGATACTTTAATTTAATTACATCTAAAGATGAAAGTATGCCAAAATATGATGAAGTGTGTAATGAATTTGGAAATATGCTTAAAGTACAAGAATATTATATGACTATTTTTTTACAAAAGCTTTTAAATAAACTAAACGCACCTAAGGATATGATAAATAGTATTGAAAAAAACTTATATAGCCGAGTATTTATGAGCAAAGTTATTGAATTAATTAAAAGCTATGGAATAGAAAACTATAAGAAATTTCTAGATGAATATAATGAAGAATTAGAAAAATATCAAAGAGACGGAACATTAATTCTACCAAAAGAAATAGTAAATGCTTACAATGATAATAAGAAAAAAGGAATGGAGTGATTAAAATGTATATAGAAAATAATAAAATGGATTCAATTGACAATAAAATAGTAGATACTATAATTAAAAAACTAAAAGAATTACCAACAAATTCAGAAACTTGCATAATTAAGTTATTAGGAAACGAAAAAATTATGAAATATAGTGATGAAGAATTGGTGTTAGAATAGAAATATAGACACGAAAATCTTTCCAAATGGTATAATAGTAATACCAATAAGAAGGAGGAAGTGTCAATGAGTAAGGAGAAGAAAAGTTATGATGAAGAATTTAAGAAAACAATAGTAAGTTTGTA
>CAJUGE010000108.1 GCA_910586295.1 uncultured Bacilli bacterium
TATTCAGATAGATAATTTTCAAGAACAAAATAGAAATTTTCAAGTTTTAATTAAAGAAAAAGAACAAAAAATAGTACAGTTAGGTACTATTGAAGATAATAAGAAATGGTGGGAATTTTGGAAGAAGGATATAAAAAAAGAGTAGAAAAAATACTCTTTTACATTTCTGGTTCATAATCATTTTCTTTTTGCTTTTCTTCGCTTCTTTCTATTTTTTGAATACTAATTCCTTGCTTTTCAAAGTATTTTATATCTTCTAATAATTGTTCTTGATTTTTATTGTAGTAATCATATTCTTTTCTAAATTGTTTTACATTTTTTAATATTTTATGAGGTTCAAGTCCTTTTCTAAATTGATATGATATAAAACTTATTGTAGCTACAAGTTTGAATTTCATAATCCTTTCTGATATTTTATCCCAGAAAGAAGGTTTATCTTTTTCTTGTTCAATTGTAGTATTTTGCATTTCTAGTATCCTTGCATTGTTTCTTTGCTTTTCTTTTTCAAATTCTTCAGCTAGTTCTTTTCTTTGTTTTTTATATTTAATCTCTAATTCTGAAATACTTTCTTCAATATAGTCTTTTTTTCCTTTTAAATTTTTTAATTTTGTTTCAAGTTCTTCTAATTCTTTATTTTCAGACATTGCCTTGTTTTTACATAATAGTAAGAATTGAGGATCTTTTTTTAAATCTTCTTTTACTATTTCTATTTCCTGTTCTATAATTTTTTCTTTTTGTTCTTCTGGTATTTGTTCGATTACTGCTTTTCTTATTTCTGCATTTGGATTTTTTATTAGTTCGTCTATTGCAGTTTGTTTTATTTTTTCTTCATTTTTTAGTTGTTCAATTGTTTTATTTCCTTCTGCAGTTGCTCCATTTAAAATATTCACTTTTGTTTGTAACTTTTTTTCTAAATATTCTTGCATTTGAGGGTGTATTTGTTTTAATTCTATCTTGTCTATACATTTTTTTGCATTAACTTTGTATTTTTGTTTTTTTTCATCAAAAATAACAGGGACAAAACAAAAGTGAATATGAGGACTTGTTTCGTCTAAATGGACATAGGCAGAAACAACATTTTCTTTTCCATATCTATTTTCCATAAAGTTATAAGCTTCTCTAAAAAACAATTGTTGATTTCCAGTGTAATCGGAAGGAATAGTAATAACCCACGAAACAAGCCAATTAACATCTTTTCTTTTTAAGATTTTGTATTCTTCACATCTATTTTTCATAAATTCATAATCAGTCATATCTTTATGTTTTGGTGCAAGGTTATAGTTTAAGTGAGTTTTTGAATGGTCTATTTCTTGATTTTTATAAGTCCTATTTGGATCACTTCTATCACAATGTACTAATATATTTCCTGACTGATTTCTTGTAAATTTTTCACAATTCATTCTTTCACCTCCAGCGACTGACTTATTATAACACAAAATTTTTGGTGTAGCAAGTTATACCAAAATATTTTTCTTGTGAAAAAATTATTGGTAAACTTGCAGGGGAATATCCCCTTGACCCCTGTTCTGCAGAAATAAAAAAACACACTTAAAATGTGTTTGATTTTTTTCTGCAGAACATACCTATACTAAAGTATAGGTATGTAGGGGCTAATCTCGCCCCTACGAAAATATTACATATTTTCTACCCTAGAGCTACCGCATTTTATCAATAAAAAAGATTTTATTGATAAAATTTGCTTTAATCTTCTTTTAGTTCTTCTGGTAAATGTTTTAAAGCAAATTCACAAGCAGAACATACGAATCCATTGAAACTATATTGTTTTATAGATTTATCTTTATTTGCTTTTTCTATTACTTTGTTTATATTGTTATTTAATTCTTCAGAAAAACGAATTGATTTTATAATATTACTTTCTCTTGATTTTTGTAATTCAAAAGTTTCCAAAACTACACCCCTCTTGTTATTTTACAATGTTTTCCTTTTTATAACACAGAAAGGTTTTATAAAATATAACCCAAGTGAGTTACAAAAGCTGAAAATATTATTGATTTTTAGCTTTTTCTTATATATAATAAAAAAGTACCGCATTTTATAGGGTACTAATCATCATCAATATTACTAGGATTGAATAAGGAAGAATTGAAAAATTGCTCGAGAGTTATTCCAAATCCTAAACAGATATAATAAAGTGTTTGAGAATTTGGAGTTTTACACCTGCTCTTTAAAATGCCTCTTATTGTGGCAGGATTTATTCCAGCAGATATTCCTAACATATTTACATTCATTTCTTTTTGTTGCAACAGTTCTTCAATCCTTGTTTTTATAGCATAAGATAAAGTCATTTTAATTATCACCAATATTAGAATAACAAATTTTTATGCTTTTTATGCGTCGAATTTGACGCATAAAATTAATATTGTTAAAAAGTCCTATAAAATGCGTAATTTTTACAAAAGATTGGAGGGATTAGAGAAAGTGAAAAAGACTGGGCTTACTCGTAAAATTGATGATTTAGGAAGGGTAAATATTCCAAAGGAAATTAGAGATGATTTTTGTTTATTGGAAGGCGATGCAATGACTTTTTGTGTAGAAGGAAGAAGGATAATAATGGAAAAATATGAGAAGTCTTGCTGTATGTGTAGGAGCGAAACGGAATTAGTAGATTTTGAAGATTCAAAAGTTTGTAAGAAATGTTTAAGAAAGATTTTTAGTAGTTTTGAAGAAATATTAAAAAAAGATAGTGTTGAAAAAAGTGGTAATTTGTAGTATAGTTAGATAGTCCTTTGGACAAATCCCTTTAAGAGAGGGGGTGTGTATATGTCTGGCTATATGTTGGTATGGATTTTACTTCAGAAAATTGAAAAATTGGAAGAAGAGTTAAAGAAGTACCAGGACAACAAAAATAAAAACTAAATTTTAGTTCAGAGTAGTTCTCCCTACTCTGTTTTTTTATTTTTTTGCAAAAAAAAGAGATATGCGTTTCTCCCCACATATCTGGTGTGCTTAATGTTGGCTATATGTTTAACAATTAAGCTAATAGTATTATAACACTTTTATTATTATATGTCAAATAATCTTTTTTATTCGAAATTATGATTTTATTTTTGTTAAAATCGATTTTAAGCGACTTTTTAATTTAAAAGGTGTAACTTTATTTCTTTTTTATATAAAACGGGGGGTGAGCGAGGTACGAGCGAAGGAGGGGGTGTCCCCCTAGTGTACCGACCTTATAGCTAGACTGTATAAGCGATAGCAATAAATTTAAAATTGGATCTTGTTTTTTTGCGGTAGTTTTATTATTTTTGCAGAAAAATATATTCGTTTTTAATGAAAAGAAAAAAATAATAAGTGTAGTTGTTTGTAAGGGAAAAACAAAAATTGTTGAAAACAAATAAAAAAATGTCATAAAAAATCGTTGACATTTTTTAAAATTTCATATATTATCATTTTAGTTTTATAAGAGAAAAAAATAAAACCTTTCGACTCGCACTCGAAAGGCAATAATTCTGAAGGTATCTTCAAAAACACTACCTTCGATATAATTATTTTAACTAAATTATAGTATTTTGTCAATACAAAATTGTATAAAAGTAAAAAAAATTGTATGGAAGTTAAAAGAGATTAAGAGAATTTTGCCAAAAAGAGAGTGTCAAAAAGAAAGGACACTCTCTTATTTTTATTCAAAATTAAATATTAGCACAAAAGAAGAATCATTGTGCAGGTGGAGAAAATGCAAAGTAACTGACATCTTTAAAAATAAGGTTATATGGTGTGAACGAGCCAATGCAGAGAGTCGTTTCGTATTACTTATATTTTAGTAGTGTAAGTTGTGCGTCAGCAGGAACTCATACAAATCGAAAACCTGCAATATAAAAAGAATTTGGGGTGGAAAGTTAAAGAGGATTTACAACTGAAGATATGGATTAACTTGTATTGTCTAAAAAGACTATGTTGTATCAAGCTGAAATGTTTGAACTTTACTAACTATAAGCAACCGAGCGACTGACGGTATTATTTTTGAGGTAAAGTAATTTTAAATTAAATGGGATTACTTTGCCTATTTCACTCCCTCGCTCCTTCTGGTATTGCTATATTAATTTTAAAAGTAAGATAAATTTGGATATTAATTGCACTAAATTCAAATTTTGTGCAATGATTTATAAGTTTTTTATAATATTAGTTGTAAAATAGTATGTAATATGTTATAAATAGTTGTAATGTTTACAGTAAAGTTGTTGTAAAATTGACAATAGGAAGGAGAATAAAGATGGATAAAGATAGTTTGGTTAATGAAGTTATTGAATATATGAAAGGCAAAGATGACTTGACTGTTTCTATGTTACAAAGAAAATTTAAAATAGGTTATAGTTTAGGTAGTGAGATTTTAGATATTTTAGAAAAAAGAGGTTATTTGATTACTGATGAAAAAACAGGTATAAGAAAAGTTTTTAATAATAATGTTAATGAGGGAAATTATATATATTCAGCTACTGATATAAAAGATAGTTTTGGTTTTAATCAAGGAACTTTTTATAATAGATTATACGAAACAGGGATAAGATTAGAAAACAAGGATTATAATATTAACTATGCGAAGAAGGATTTAGATACAGGGAAAATAATGTTTAATCAAAAGGCTTATGACTTGTTATCTAAATATAAAGATACCTGTAAAAATGATGTAAATGTTGTCAATAATATTGTAAATAGTGATGTAATCTCTTTACAAGTACATAATGAGGTAGTAGAACTTTTGAAAAAGCAAATTGAAGATAAAGATAGAGAAATTAATAATTATTTAGATATTATTTCGAAGAAAGATATTCAGATAGATAATTTTCAAGAACAAAATAGAAATTTTCAAGTTTTAATTAAAGAAAAAGAACAAAAAATAGTACAGTTAGGTACTATTGAAGATAATAAGAAATGGTGGGAATTTTGGAAGAAGGATATAAAAAAAGA